>NZ_CP168716.1:1200000-1500000 GCF_044054575.1 Fructilactobacillus frigidiflavus | reverse complement strand
ATTCCGGTGATTGCTTCTTTAAAAATTGGTTCTGCACAAATTAAGTCTAATGATAATTCGGATATTTTAGCCGTGAATGGTGGATTTGCTGAATTTTCTAATAATGAGCTAACCATCGTGGCTGATAGTGCTGAACTTAAAAGTAAGATTGATGTTGCTCGGGCAGAAAATGCGAAAGAGCGTGCGCAAGAGCATCTTAAAGAAGCTAACGAAAATCATGATACTGATTCAATGAAACGTGCTGAAGTTGCCCTACGAAGAGCGATTAACCGTATTGATATTTCAGAACATTAGTTTATTTTTTTAGCAAATCATACTGATTAATTGATAGTTTAATCAATAATTCTAAACGAAAGCGACTAAATTCAAATTGAATTTAGTCGCTTTTTGCTTGTTAAATTAATTTATTAAGAATGAGTTAAACCATTGGTATAAACGACATTCTTTAATAATTGTGATATCATTATAGAGGAATAAATGGGAGGAAAAGGCAATGAATTTGTTTGGATTGCAAGCTTTAATTGACATTGTTTGTCAAATTTTCTTTGTACTTTTAGCTTTTTGGGCGGTACAAGGAATTCATTTTGAACGTTTTTTACCAATTCAAGAAAAGCAGGGCAAAGTATTAATTGTAATGTTTTCAATTGCAATTGGCTTCCTTTGTAGTTCGTTTTTTCTTTCATTTATTGAAAACATAAAAAATTTAACTTTATTATTTTAAAAACCTAGGGGATAGTTTCGTGGAAAAGATTATTTTACACGGTGGGCATAAACTCACCGGAAATGTACAGATTGAAGGGGCGAAGAATGCGGTTTTACCAATTTTAGCAGCTACCTTATTAGCTAGCGAAGGAAAAACTGTTTTAGCTAATAGTCCAATTCTTTCAGATGTCCATATGATGAATGACGTTTTAAAAAGTTTACATGCTAAAGTTGACTTTGATGAAACTAATAATGTCATTACAGTTGATGCAACTGGTGAACTAACGTCAGAAGCTCCGTTTGAATATGTCTCAAAAATGCGAGCTTCAATTGTTGTCTTAGGTCCCCTCTTAGCTCGTTTGGGAAAAGCCCGGGTATCACTTCCGGGTGGATGTGCCATTGGCTCACGGCCCATTGATATTCACCTTAAAGGATTTGAAGCCATGGGAGCCCACGTTGAATTACAAAATGGTTATGTTGAAGCTTCGGCACCAAATGGTTTAATTGGAACTGATATTTATTTTGACTTTCCAAGCGTTGGGGCTACCCAAAACGTAATGATGGCCGCAACCCTTGCTAAAGGGACGACAGTGATCAAAAACGTTGCAAGGGAACCAGAAATTGTTGATTTAGCTAATTTATTAAATGCCATGGGCGCTCACGTTTCTGGAGCAGGAACCGACACATTGACCATTGAAGGAGTTAAGACTCTCCATGGGGTAAACCATGCCGTAGTTCAGGATCGAATTGAAGCTGGAACTTATATGGCAGCTGCAGCATTAACGCAAGGAAATGTGTTAATTGAAGATGCGATTGCTGATCATAATGTGCCTTTTATTGCTAAACTTCGTGAAATGGGAGTTACGGTCGAACAAGAAGAAAATGGAATCCGCGTGATTGGACCAGAAGTCTTGAAACCAGTTGATGTGGAAACGGCTCCTTATCCAGGATTCCCCACAGATATGCAACCGCAAATGACGATTTTGCAATTAGCTGCTAATGGGGTAAGTACCTTAACCGAAAATGTCTTTGAAAATCGGTTTATGCATCTTGACGAACTTCGCCGGATGAATGCTAAGTACGAAATTAAAGGGAACGTTGTGGTAATGCACGGTCCCACTCATTTCAAAGGTGCTGAAGTATCAGCTACTGATTTACGAGCTGCGGCTGCTTTGATTTTAGCGGGATTAGTTGCTACTGGTGAAACCATTGTCACCAATCTTAACTATCTTGATCGGGGTTATTACCAAATTGAAGCCAAATTACGTAAGCTTGGTGCTGATATTAAACGAGTTAAATAAAAGCAAACAATTAGTTATTATTACTATGATATAATTTGGATATCGAATTAAGAATTGAAGGGAAGAAAAGTTATGGCTGAAGATATTGGAATTGACTTAGGAACGGCCAATGTTCTTGTTTCTGTAACCGGCAAAGGGGTTGTACTTAACGAACCCTCTGTCGTTGCCGTAGATACTAAAACTAATAAGGTTTTAGCAGTCGGTAAAGAAGCATACGAAATGGTTGGTAGAACACCCGGAAATATTAAAGCAATCCGTCCGTTAAAAGATGGAGTTATTTCTGATTTTGATGTTACCGAATCAATGTTAACTTATTTTATTAACAAATTAAGCGTTAAAAAAATGGTTTCAAAACCTAAAGTAATGATTTGTGCACCAACTAACATTACAAATATCGAAAGAAAAGCAATTATTGAAGCTGCCCAAAAAGCGGTTGGTGGTGAAGTTTTTCTTGAAGAAGAACCTAAAGTAGCTGCGATTGGTGCTGGAATGGATATCTTTGAACCAACTGGTAGCATGGTAATTGATATTGGTGGGGGTACTTCTGATATTGCCGTGGTTTCACTTGGTGATATTGTTGCCAGTGAATCACTCAAAATTGCCGGTGATGTGATGAATCGCGATATTGTAGAATACTTAAAACGGAACCATAATATTGTGATTGGGGAACATACTGCCGAAAATATCAAAAAGGAAATTGGAACTGCTAGTGTCGACGTGACCGAAATTAAAGAAATGAAAGTTCGGGGACGTGATTCAGTGACCGGAATGCCAATTTCCATTATGATTAACAATAAAGAAATTGCCGAAGCACTTCATGGAACGATTTCAATCATCATCAATGGTGCAAAAAGTGTCCTTGAAACCATTCCTCCTGAATTAGCAGCTGATATTATTGACCGGGGCGTGATGCTTACTGGTGGTGGCTCAATGCTTGCTGATATCGATACGGTAATTTCAAATGCTCTAACGGTGCCAGTAATCATCTCTGAAGATCCATTAGAAAACGTTGCGAAAGGTGCCGGAGCTCTTTTAGATCATATGGCTAAGGAAGCACCTAAATCAAATAAAAAACGATTTAGCTTTTTTGGAAATAACGACTAGGTGAAGGTTTGAAAAAACTAGCAGTTTTTTTAATTCAGCTTTATCAAAAGTATATTTCAGCTTATACTCCAGCTAGATGTAGATATCAACCAACTTGTTCAAATTACATGCAAATAGCAATTGAACGATTTGGTTTTTTTCTTGGTTTAATTATGGGGATAGCTAGAATTATAAGGTGCAATCCTTTTGTAAAGGGTGGTTATGATTTTGTTCCGCATCGCTTTAGTGTGCGCAGAAATCATAGTGATGAATTCTAATCAGTAAATTATTTTTAAGGAGAAAACGATGTCACGTAGACAAAAAGAAATTGAAATTAAAGTTATCAATGATCCAAGCGATGAAAACATCCGACTTGTTCAAATCAATGAACAAACAGTGGGAACTATTTCTGAAGATGACGGTAAGTTTGAAGTGGTGGTTGGGGAAAATACTTTTCATGAAAAAAGTGAAGAAGAAGCGCTTCATCAAGTAGTAAGAGAATTTAACCTACATCAAAGATAATTAGTTAGTTTGAAGGACTGACTTTGAGGGGAGTTTATCGTGTTTCAAAGACTACAAGTAAAAAACGATAACAGAATCGATTGGGGAATTATTTTTTGTGTCCTAATGCTCGCTTTGATTGGAATTGGTTCAATCTATGTTGCAGCAGCCCACGATAATGGAACAGTTTCGGTCTTAAAAGCAGTTATTTCACAAGTTATCTGGTATGTAATTGGTGCAGTTGCAATTGTGATTGTCATGCAATTTGACTCAGAGCAACTTTGGAAAATTGCCCCATATATATACGGATTAGGAATATTTCTCTTATTTGCGGTTTTATTCCTATATAGTCGAGCTTATTTCGTGCAAACTGGAGCTAAAAGTTGGTTTGCTTTTGGTCCATTTACTTTTCAACCATCTGAGGTAATGAAACCAGCTTATATCTTGATGGAAGCTAGAATTATTGCACAACACAATTCTGAATATCCGCATCATACCGTAAAAACTGATTGGCATTTAATTGGAAAAATGTTTCTTTGGACGCTGCCAGTAATTGTGCTCTTAAAGCTACAAAATGATTTTGGAACGACAATTGTGTTCGTTGCAATTTTAGGGGGAATGTTAATTGTTTCCGGAATTACCTGGAAAATTTTAGGACCTGGTCTATTAGCGTTCTTTGGAATTAGTGCTGCAGCAATTGCAATGGTGGTAACGACTGGTGGACGTTCAATTTTAAGTGCACTAGGTTTTCAAGCATATCAATTTGCCCGAATTGATAGTTGGCTTCATCCGGCTTCTGATGCAAGTAATCAAGGATATCAATTGTGGCAAAGTATGAAAGCCATTGGTTCTGGAGGATTAACTGGTTCAGGGTTTAATGTTTCGCATGTCTATGTCCCAGTTCGGGAATCAGATATGATTTTTTCCGTAATGGGCGAAAATTTTGGGTTCATTGGTGGAACCCTCTTGATTTTGTTATATTTCTTATTAATTTATGACATGATTAAAGTTACATTTGAAACTAAAAACGTTTTTTATGCCTACATTTCAACTGGGGTAATTATGATGATTTTATTCCATGTGGTTGAAAACGTTGGAATGAGTATTGACTTGATTCCTATGACCGGAATTCCATTACCATTTATTAGTCAAGGTGGCTCAGCTTTAATTGGGAACATGATTGGAATTGGATTGATTATGTCTATGCAATATCACAACAAGAGTTCCATGTTTAGTACAACTAAAAACTTTTCATAAAAAGTATGTTTATCATACTTTTTTTCTTATCAAATTATTTGATAAGTGATATACTTAGGGTTCCAGAAATTATGAACGGGAGTTAGAAAAATGGCAGAAAAAAAATTACACTTAGCATTATTGTTTGGTGGAGATTCATCGGAACATGACGTTTCAAAACGTTCAGCTCATAACATTTATGATGCAGTGGACAAGTCAAAGTATGAAGTAAGTTTATTTTTAATTACTCGGGGTGGAATTATCTTAAGTAATGAAGCTTCACTTCGGGTTTTTGATGGTGAAGATGAAGCAGCAGTTGTTGAAGAAGTAGTTCCAAAAATGGATTTAAGCAATCCATTAGAACCAATTATCAATTTGAACAAAGAGAAGAATATTGATGTATTTTTCCCCATTATTCATGGTAATTTAGGTGAAGATGGAACAATTCAAGGACTATTGCGTTTACTTCAAAAACCATACGTTGGAAGTGGTAGCCTTGCATCGGGAATGGCTTATGATAAAGACATTACGAAAAAAATGCTTGATGTAGTTGGTGTGAGAAATACTAATTATGTACTTATCACACCAGAAAATGAGGCAGATTGGAACTACGAAAAGCTTAGTGAAAAATTAAATTCAAAAATTCTTTTCATTAAACCATCTCGTCAAGGTTCATCAATTGGAATTCACAAGGTGGAAAACCAAGCTGAATACGCTGAAGGAATGGCCGATGCTCTTCGCTATGACACTAAGGTGTTAGTTGAAGAAGCAATTGAAGGTCCAGAAGAAGTTGAAATTTCAATTTTAGGAAATGAAAATCCTAAGGGTTCTAAGGTTGGGGCAATTAAAGTTCCGGCTAGTGATGCTTTTTATACTTACGACAACAAGTTCGTAGATGCCAGTAAAGTTGAATTTACCATTCCGGTAGCTCTTCCAGCTGGGGTAGCTGAAGAAATCACCGACATGGCAATTAAGGCCTTTAAAACGCTTGAATTAAAGGGAATGGCTCGTATTGATTTCTTAGTATCAAAAGATTATACGCCATACCTTGGTGAAATTAATACATTACCTGGATTTACTAACATCTCGCTTTATCCACAATTATGGGAAGCTTCAGGAATTAGTTATACTGAATTAATTGATAAACTAATTGAACTAGCTTATGCAGAATTCGAACGGCAATCAAAAATTGCTCATGACTTTATTCCTTTGAATAAAGGGGATCAAAAAAAGGTTTATGAAGCAAAATAATAATTAAACAAAAGGATTAGAAACTTTTTTGAAGGTTTCTAATCCTTTTTACGTAATTATAATCATAGTTTTAGAAAAATTATTGACCTTCCTAACGATATAGCTCATAATCTTTAGTCGTATAAAAAATACGGCTAATTTTATTAATTAAATAGGAGAATTTTAATTATGATTGTTTTTCCGTCTAAGACGATGCTACAAAGGCTTAGTGTGATAGTAAAGAGTCGCCGTGAAGATATCCACATGTCCCAAGTAGAATTAGCAAAAGGGATCTGTACGCAGACTACAATTAGCACTTTGGAGAATAAAGGATGTTTCAAAAGTTGGGAATGTGTACCAAAAATTTTTGAAAAATTAAATTTAGATCTTGATATTTTAGAAACTGAATGTAATTATCGTTATGGCGAACTTAATTTGAAACAAGTAGAAAGAAATTTATTAATTCATAATTTTACTAAAGCACAACAGCGGTTAAGCAAAATTAAACATGAAAATTTAGATACCAAAAATTTATTAGCACGTTATGAATGTTGTTTAGGTTTGATTGATTTATTTGTAAATCAGAATCAAGACGATGCCATTAGTAATTTTAAGTTAGCCATTAATCATCATCAAACGCGCGATAATCAAATTGTAATTGGGTGGGCCTATCTTGGAATTGCAATCGCTTATCGACAATTAAAATTAACGAAACAAACCAAATATTATTTGAACTTAGCAATTAAAGAACTACATCTTTGTTTGCGTAAAAAATTAAAACCCGCTGAGTTTCACCAAATGATTCGCTTGGCAATTACTTTGTTAGTGCTAGTTGAAAAAGTTAATGAGCCTGAACTTTGTTTAGCTGAATGTAGGTTAGTCGTTAATAAACTAAAGCAAAGTCATTCTTTTTACTGCCTAAGCGATTTTTATAAATTAAAGGGCGCATGTTTGCTTAAAACTAATCAAAAAGAAAAAGCTGCCGAATACTTCAACCAAGCAAAAAAATTACAAGGCTTATATTCATACAGCAATTTCCAAAAATTGAATTTATTATTTAGTTAACTTAATTTTGCTCTAGCTTCTTTTGGACTAATTGGTTGGTTCTTTAAATTAGTTCTAACCACTAAAACATCAGTTGGAGCGGTTCTTGTTACATATTCTGTAACTGAACCAACTAGTAATCGAGTGACTGCGTTTAATCCAGTCGCACCAATCATAATTAAATCGATGCCTAATTGACTTGGGAGTTCTTTGGCGATAATGGTTTTTGGTGCTCCGTATTCAATTGAGTAATCAACATTAGTCAAACCAGCAGCTTGGGCTTTGGCAACATAATTTTCAAGAGTAGTCTTAGATTTTTCTGTAATTTCATTAACGATTGATGTATCAAAGCTAGAAATATCTTGAAAAGTTCTCGTATCAATTACATGAACAATGTGAAGATGTGCTTCATTTCTTTTAGCAACGGCAACCGCTTTTTCAAATGCTAATTCAGCTCCGTAAGAACCATCAATGGGAACTAAAATATTTCGATATTCTTGTAACATAATTAATCACCTCATAGTTTATTTATCTAATTGTAAGCTTAATAAAAATAATTTCCAATTATTTGTTAATGAATTGCATAATTAATAATTCTGGAATCACACACATGATGCAGCCCAAGATTAAGGTAATAACAATTAAAATTAAATTGTTAATGATGGCAGCGGCAAAACCGAGGAGTGCCACAATTACTAAACAAATTCCACTAATTTTAAGGATTTTACTTAATCCTGGATTTTTTTGGGGATTAAACATTAAAAAGGGAGTATGCAAATGTTTTAAAAAATAAAGGCCATTTCCTAATAAAAGTGCTGAAAATAAGATTAAAAGAACTTTAATTGCCATGATTTACTCCTTTACTTGCCTCGTTTAACCGATCATATTGGTTGGAGAGACTAGTTTCGAATTTACTGTTTGCTTTAGGGTGGTAATATTGAGCATTTTTAATTTTGTCAGGCAGATATTGCTGTGCAACCCAACCATTGGGGTAGTCATGTGGATACTTATAGCCGACGACTCCTAGTTTTTCTGCGCCTTTATAATGGGCATCACGAATTGACTTGGGAATTTCACCGTAATCGCCTGTTTTAACTGCTGCGATGGCTTCGTCAATTGCCATATATCCAGAATTAGATTTGGGTGATAAACACAATTCAATAATTGCATCCGCTAAAGGGATTTTTCCTTCTGGTAAGCCCAAACGTTCTGCAGCTTGAACTGCAGTGACCGTTCTAGCACAAGCAGCTGGATTGGCTAGTCCAATATCCTCATATGCAATCACCATCAATCGACGGGTTAATGAATTTAAATCACCAGACTCAATTAAACGAGCTGCATAGTGCAGCGCAGCATTGACATCTGATCCACGAATTGATTTTTGCAGGGCTGAAATGACATTGTAATGAGCATCACCGTCTTTATCTTGCGTTAGGGCTTTTCTTTGTAGACAAGCTTCGATGTCACTTAAGGAAATGTGAATTACATCATCAATGGGATTCGTCGATTTTACGGCTAGCTCTAACGCATTTAACGCACTTCTTAAATCGCCATTAGTACTATGGGTTAAAAAGTTAAGTGCTTCTGGAGTTAGGTTAACTTCTATGTTACCTAGTCCATTTTCTTTATCCGTTAGAGCTCTTTCAATTCCTTTTTTTATATCAGCGCTTGAAAGTGGATTAACTTGAAAGATTTGGGTTCTAGAACGAATTGCTGGGTTGATGTTGATATATGGATTTTCGGTGGTAGCACCGATTAAGATAATTTGACCGCTCTCTAGTAAGGGCAGCAAAAAATCCTGTTTCGTTTTATCTAAACGATGAATTTCATCTAATAAAAGGACGACTGTCCCGCTCATTTTGGCTTCTTCAGCAACGATTTGTAAGTCTTTTTTGGTATCAGTAGCTGCATTTAAAGTTCGAAAGGCATACTTAGTTGATCCCGCAATTGCACTGGCAATACTAGTTTTTCCTGTTCCAGGCGGACCATATAAAATCATCGATGACAACAGCTTGGCCTTTACCATTCGTTGAATAATTTTGCCAGGGCCAACTAGTTCCTGTTGTCCCACAATTTCGTCAATTTGTTTGGGACGCATCCGATAGGCTAATGGTTTTTGCATTTTATTCCTTCTTATTTATTAAATAATTTCTGCCAAAAAGATTTTTTGGGGGTAGTTGAGGTTGATGGGGTAGGTTTATGATGCTTAAATTCAATATCAGTTTGATTAACTGCTGACTTTGCTGCAACTACGATTGCGTAATCATTTGGGTTTGTTCCGTAAATTTGATCAGTATTTAAAGTAAATTTAGCATTGTTTTGGGTGGCAATTCTAATATATGGACTTTGTTTATTAGAAGAAATGTTTCCGTTAATAATGGTTGTTAAATATGGATTTTTTTCGACTAGCTTTTTTACAGCCTCAATAGCATCAGGATTAAGGACCTCTGAAGTTGGAATGGCTAAAACGACCCGTTCTTTAAAGGTGCCTAGGTATCGGCGTTGTTCATCAGGATTAATTTTGGGAGTTCCGCCATTCATGGCTTGATCTAAACGATTTTGGACATTTTCATTTTCAATGGGCATTATTGTAACTCCTTATTTTTATTAGCTTTATTGTAACATTATTAAAAAAGTGCATACAAAAAAGCGGTCTCAAATGAGATCGCTTTTTTTAGATACTTAATCTTAACGGTTGTAGTATTCAACGATTAATGAAGTATCGATGTTTGCATTTAATTCATCTGGTTGTGGAAGTCTTGTTAATGAACCTTCAAGCTTATCAGCATCAAAAGATACGTAAGCAGGACGGCTAACAACATCATTTACAGCTTCAGTAATGATAGCCATGTTTTTTGACTTTTCACGAACAGCAATAACTTGACCAGGGTTTACTTCGTATGATGGAATATCAACACGTTGACCATCAACAGTAATGTGACCGTGGTTAACTAATTGACGTGCTTGACGACGAGTAGTTGCTAAACCTAAACGGTAAACAACGTTATCTAAACGTTGTTCAAGCTTGATTTCGAAGTTATCACCATGCTTACCTTCACGAATTTTACCAGCTTTTAAGAAAAGAGCGTAAAATTGACGTTCAGTTAAACCGTACATGTAACGTAGTTTTTGCTTTTCACGTAATTGAACACCGTATTCTGAAAGTTTTTGACGACGACCTTGACCGTGAACACCAGGAGCATAAGGACGACGTTGTAATTCTTTACCAGTACCTGATAAAGAAATACCAAGACGACGAGAAATTCTCCAACTTGGACCTGTATATCTTGACATAATTGAATCCTCCAATAAATTTTTTGGAGTAAAATAAAGGTTGCATACTTAGTATTCGTGCATATTCCTCAGAACTTTCACCTCAGCAGCCGTGGGTTACTAATTAGACTATTAAATAGCAAGAACATGTTGACGAGCTTACCGTATACTGCTGCATTATTTTACACGAGTTATATTATATCGCGCTTAATCCATAAAAGTCAACGAATTCAAGGCTTGATTATGTAAAACCATCATTATTACTAGCGCTTTATGATATAATTTAACATAATGCACCACATACATATAAAAAAATAAAAAGGGCGGATAATATGCTTAATGCACTGATTGGGATCGTTATAATTATTATTATCATTTATATTGCAATTGTTTTTTACCAAAAACATTTTTTGAAATTAGCGGTAAAAATGCAAAATGAGGTCGAACACTTTACAAATTTGAAAATAGCCGATGATCTTGAACAAGTTAAACAAATTGGATTAATTGGGGATTCATTAGCTAATATTAATGAAGCTGAAAAACAATTTAACAACATTGTTAAAAATGAATTACCACAATTAAGCCTAATTGTGGATGATGTGAAAAAAAGTGCTAAGGGAATTAATTTTTTAAAAACCAGAGATGAATCTGATGAAGCACAAATGTTGCTAGAAAAGATTGCAACTGATTTAGATAAGATTCAAGCAACAATCGACAAAACCGCTAAGTTAGAAAAAGAACATCGGGCGGCCGTTTCTGATTTGGAAGAGCGATATAAACGGTTACGTAAAATTTTATTGACCAAAAATAGTGAATTTGGACCAGCCTTGGATGCCCTTGAAGAACAACTTTCTTCAATTGAAGAGACCTTTGATGACTTTTCTAAGTTAACGCAACAAGGAGATCATGCTAATGCCGAAAAGATTCTAGTTGACCTTAATAAAGCAACTATCAATTTGGAAAGCAGTATCAGTGCCATCCCAGTTTTATATCAAATGAATCACATTAAGTTTGATAATCAAATTAATGAAATTTCCAAAGCATATCAACAAATGCGATCAGAAGGCTTTGCTTTTAATGATGATGATTTTGAAATTTCTCTAAAGGAATTACGACAATCAGTCAACGATAACATTACGAACTTGGGTCATTTAGATGTTCAGTTTGTCCAAGATCAAGATGATGAAATTACTAAACGAATTAATGATTTGTATGACAAAATGGAAGCGCAAATCAAAGCTCGTAAAGAAGTTGATAAGTCAATCAAAAAAATGGGTAAATTCATTGAACATGCTTACTATCAAAATCAGACCTTAGCAAATGAGTTAGAACAATTGAGTCATAACTATTCTTTAGAACATAATGAAATTGAAATTACTAAACAACTCGGGGCTAAAATAAACGAGATTGGTAAGCAACATGAAGCCGACTTAAATGCAATTAATGATAACAATGCCATCTATACGAGAATTGCTAATAATCTTAATCATTTCAAAAACGAGTTAACTAAAATTGAAAAGAAACAAATGGCATTAAATGATTCAATTTCAGAGTTTAGTGCCGAAGAAAAGAAAGCCCATCAAATTCTAAGTGATTTGAATGCTGAATTGCACGTAATTCAACGAAAAATTGAAAATTTGAATCTTCCTGGAATTTCTGATGATTATGTTGATTACTTTGGAATTGTAGCTGATGAAATTAATCACCTTAGCTCAACCATGAATAAAGTTAAAATCAGTATGGATGATGTTCAAAAACAACTCGAACAAATTAAAACTGATCGAGACACCTTACAAGAAAAGACTGATGATTTAATTGATCAATCAGTTTTAGCAGAACAAGTGATGCAATATGCAAATCGCTATGTAGGAAAAACACCTGAAATTGATTTGGCTTTTGAAAAAGCAAAAGATCTTTTTGATCATAAGTTCAATTATGGTGATAGTTTAGCTACAATTGCGACGGCCGTTGACAAGATTGAGCCTGGAGCTTATAAACGAATTGAAGATCGTTACTATGCTAATAAAGCAAAAACGACGAAAAAATAACAAAATACCAGGTCGATTAGTCGACCTGGTTTAGTTTTCTAGAAAGATTAGGAGGAATCATGATTTATTTTGATAACAGTGCCACAACTAAAGTTGATGATGACGTTTTAAGTACCTATCAAAAAGTTAGCGAAAATTATTGGGGTAACCCTTCCAGCTTGCATAATTTTGGTGAGAAATCATTTAATTTATTACAACAATCACGGAAACAAATTGCTGATCTTTTAGGCGTTGCTCCCACTGAAATCTATTTTACAAGTGGAGGAACTGAAGGTGACAACTGGGTAATCAAAGGTACCGCAATGGCAAAACGGGAATTTGGTAAACACATTATCACCACTCAAATTGAACATGCTGCGGTTAAAAATTCTGCTGCTGCTTTAGAAGAACTAGGCTTTGAGGTAACTTATTTACCAGTTGATGCAGAAGGCCGGATTTCTGCCAAAGATTTAGAAGCTGCCATTCGTCCAGATACCATTTTGGTATCAATTATGGCTGTTAATAATGAGGTTGGAGCAATTCAACCACTTGATGAAGTGGCAGCAGTTTTGAAAAAATACCCTAAGATTCATTTTCACGTTGATGCCGTGCAAGGAATGGCAAAGGGAATTCATGATTTGATTTTTACTGACCGAGTTGATTTTATTACCTTTTCTGGACATAAATTTCATGCACCACGAGGAATTGGCTTTATTTATGGAAAGAATGGCCGCAAGCTTAGTCCGTTGATGGATGGTGGTGGTCAAGAACGTGGTCAACGTAGTGGAACCGAAAATCTATCTGCTATTGCTGGAATGGCTAAAGCCGTGCGACTTGTTAAAGACCATGAAACTGAGACAATTGCAGAAGAACAAGCAATTCGGGAAAAAATTTATAATCACATCAGTCAATTTGATAAAGTAAAAGTTTTTTCAAGATTAAATGATCATTTTGCACCACATGTTCTTTGTTTTGCCATTTTGGGAGTCAAAGGGGAAACAATTGTGCATGCTTTTGAAAAAGATGGAATTTATATATCAACTACTAGTGCTTGTTCTTCTAAAAAAGGCGTAACTTCTGGTACACTAGATGCAATGGGAATTCCCCAATCAGAAGCTAAAAGTGCAGTACGGGTTTCGTTAGGTGATCATAATCGACTAGCCGAAGCAGATAAGTTTAATGAAGTTTTTGATAAACTTTATGATCAATTTAAAAAATTAAGTTAATGGTTACTATTTTATAGAAAAGAAGTGAAGATTTGAAATATAGTGAAATTATGGTTAGATATGGTGAACTATCTACCAAAGGAAAAAATAGACGGGATTTTATTCGTCAATTAGGGAAAAATGTCCGAGACGTTTTAACGGAATTTGAAGGAATTGAAGTTTTAGCGCAGCGGGATCGCCTACATGTTATTTTAAATGGAAACGATGCTACTCCAGTGATGAAAGCAGTTGGAAAAGTTTTTGGAATTGAAACATACTCACCAGTTGTAAGATTACCCAAAGATGCCACGCTTGAAGAAATTCAAAAAACAGCCCTTGAAATGATTAGTGAACAATATGAAGAGGGACAAACCTTTAAAATTACCACTAAACGGCAAAACAAAGATTATCCATTGAATACTTATGGGCTTGATAACGGAGTTGGGGGCTATGTTTTAGACAACATTGAAGGCATTGATGTGCAAATGAAACAACCTGATATTGAACTCCGAGTTGATGTGCGTTTGACTGGAATTTATTTATCCAGCGTTACCATTCAAGGAGCTTTAGGGCTGCCAGTTGGAACTGGTGGGCGAGCAACGATGATGTTATCTGGAGGAATTGATTCTCCCGTTGCCGCTTACATGGCCATGAAGCGAGGCGTGAAAGTCGATATGATTCACTTCTTCAGTCCTCCTTACACGAGTCAACAAGCCCTTGCGAAAGCCAAAGATTTAACGGTTAAGTTAACGGCTTTTGGGGGAACAATTGATTTTATTGAAGTTCCTTTTACTAAAATCCAAGAAGATATTAAAGAAAAAGTTCCGGAAGGTTACTTAATGACCATTCAGCGACGGATGATGCTTCGAATTGCGGCGGCAATTACATTAGACCGTCATTGTAATGGGGTCTTTACCGGAGAATCATTAGGACAAGTTGCCTCACAAACGATTGAAAGTATGCGGGTGATTAACGAAGTAACTTCATTACCAGTTTTACGGCCACTTCTTTCTTTAGATAAGACCGAAATTATTAAGATTGCCCGTAAAATTGATACCTATGATCTTTCAATTATGCCTTTTGAAGATTGTTGTACAATTTTCACACCACCATCACCTAAGACCAAACCTGATTTAGATAAGACCATCAAGTTTGAAAAGAACATTGATGTTGAGGGCTTAATGAAAATGGCACTTGAAAATCTTAAGGTTACTAAAGTTCGGGTCGGTGATGATTATTTAAACGCCCAAAAAGACGTTTTTGCAGAATTACTATAAAAAATGGTTTAATGGTTGACGAATTTTAATTTGTTGAGTATTATTACTGTAAATATAAATGCGTTGAGCAAGAGGATTAATTGAGAAGCTTTTTAGCGAGAGAACGACAGTGAAAGGTTCTTAGGCTATCTATTAATTGTAGCTTGTGAGCAGATATAGTGAATTAATAATAACTATGTCCGGTACGACCGTTATTCGTTTTGAGTTGGGATTATGAAAATAATCCAATTTAGGTGGTACCGCGAGCATTCGTCCTATTTTATAGGATGAATGCTTTTTTATTTAATTTAAATGAGGTGAAGTTATGTCAAAAGAAGTAGAAATGTCTACCAAATTCGATCCCCAAGAAGTTGAAAAGGGGATGTACCAAAAATGGCTTGATGCTGGAGTTTTCAAACCCAGTGGTGATCAAAAAGCAAAACCATATTCCATTATTTTGCCACCCCCAAATGTTACTGGAAAGTTGCATTTAGGTCATGCTTGGAATACCACTTTACAAGATATGTTAATCAGACAAAAACGGATGGAAGGTTACGACACCCTCTGGCTTCCAGGAATGGATCACGCTGGAATTGCAACTCAAGCTAAAGTTGAAGCCATGCTTCGGGAAAAAGGAATTTCTCGGTATGACCTTGGTCGCGAAAAATTTATTGATCAAGTTTGGGAATGGAAAGATAAGTTTGCGGATACCATTCACCAACAATGGGCCAAACTGGGACTTTCATTAGACTATAGTCGTGAAACCTTTACGCTGGATGAAAATGTTTCCAGAGCTGTTCGCAAAGTCTTTGTGGATTTATACAATCAAGGGCTCATTTACCGGGCGAAATACATCATTAACTGGGATCCACAAGCTAGAACAGCCTTGTCAGATATCGAAGTTGAACACAAGGACGATAAAGGAGCTTTTTATCACGTTAAATACAAATTTGCGGATGGAACCACTTTTAATGGCAAAGATTACATTGAAATTGCCACCACTCGTCCGGAAACTATGTTTGGTGATACTGCCATTGCCGTTAATCCAAGTGATGACCGATACAAAGAACTAGTTGGTAAGGAAGTTATCGTGCCGTTAGTAGACCGTAAAGTTCCAATTATCGCTGATCATTACGTTGATATTGAATTTGGAACTGGAATGGTAAAAATTACCCCAGCTCATGATCCTAATGACTTTAAAGTTGGAAAACGTCATGATCTTGCTGAAATTAATACAATGAATGAAGACGCTTCTATGAACGAAAATGCCGGTAAATATGAAGGTATGGATCGGTTTGTTGCTCGAAAAGCAATGGTTAAAGATCTTGAAGATCAAGGTTACATGCTACGCGTTGATCCAATCGTGCATGCGGTTGGTCACTCAGAAAGAACTGGGGTTCAAGTTGAGTCACGGCTCTCCACGCAATGGTTTGTTAAGATGAAACCACTTGCTGAAGCCGCAATGAAGAACCAAGAAACGGACGATGCCGTTAACTTTGTGCCTAAACGTTACGAACATACCTTTAAACAATGGATGGATGATGTCCATGACTGGTGTATTTCACGTCAATTATGGTGGGGTCACCAAATTCCTGCTTGGTATAACAAAGAAACTGGTGAAATGTACGTTGGTGAATCAGCTCCGAAAGATCCCGAAAACTGGGAACAAGATCCTGATGTTTTGGATACTTGGTTCTCATCTGGACTATGGCCCTTTACTACGATGGGTTGGCCAGATCAAGATTCAGAAGACTTCAAACGTTATTTCCCAACTTCAACTTTAGTTACTGGTGATGATTTGGTCTTCTTCTGGATTTCTAGAATGATTTTCCAAAGTTTACATTTCACGGGTCGTCGTCCTTTCAAGGATGTCTTACTTCACGGTTTGATTCGTGACCAAGAGGGTCGCAAAATGAGTAAGTCACTTGGAAACGGAATTGATCCAATGGATGTAATTGCTAAGTATGGTGCGGATGCACTTCGCTGGTCATTATCTACGGGAACTACACCGGGACAAGATGAACGTTTCAGCTATGACAAAGTGGATGCTTCTTGGAAATTCGTTAACAAAATCTGGAATGCCAGTCGTTACGTAATCATGAATTTAGGTGAAATGAATGCACCAACGGTTCCTAATGAAGCAGAATTAAATCTATCAGATAAGTGGATCCTTTCTCGTTTAAACAAAACGATTGCCCACGTAACGGAAAACTTTGATAAGTATAACTTTGGAGAAGCTAACCGAACTTTATATGACTTTATCTGGAATGATTTTTGTGATTGGTATATCGAAATGAGTAAGGAAATCCTTACTGGTGATGACGAACAAGCAAAAGCCAAAACTAGAAATGTGTTAGCCTACGTGCTCGACCAATTCTTACGTCTATTACATCCAGTGATGCCATTTGTAACTGAAAAAATTTGGTTATCAATGCCACATGAAGGGGATTCATTGGTTACAGCCGCTTATCCAGTTGTAAATGAAGCCTTTGTTGATGATAAGGCCGAATCCGACATGAATCACTTGATTGAATTAATCAAAGCTGTACGGAATATTCGAGCTGAAGCCAATGCTCCATTAGGTAGTCCCGTTGATATTTTGGTTAAAACTAACAATTCCGAACTTAAAGATGTCTTTGAAGCAAACCGAGAATACATTGATCGGTTTGGTCACCCAAGTAAATTGGAAATTGGTGCTGACGTAACCGTCCCTAAATTATCAATGACTTCTGTGATTAGTGATGCAGAAATTAGCATTCCATTAGCTGAATTAATTGATCTAAATGATGAAGCAGCTCGGCTTGAAAAAGAAGTTAAGAAGTTTGAATCAGAAGTGAAGCGGGCTAAAGGTAAATTAGCAAATGAAAAATTTGTTAAGAATGCACCTGCAAAACTGGTTGAGGAAGAAAAGGGTAAGCTAACTGATAACGAAAATAAATTAGTAGCTACCAAGAACCGCTTAACCGAAATTAAAGCTGCAATTGAAAAATAAAAATAAAAAGTCCAGCTATGTAGCTGGACTTTTTTGAAAGGTTAAATTTGTGTTGAAAAATTATGATGAAGCAGTGGCCTATATTCATTCACGTCCACGCTTAAGAAAAGAAACCACGCAAAAACGGATTTTACATTTACTCGCTAAATTAGGCAATCCCCAACGTCAGGTCAAAGCTGTGCACGTTGTTGGAACCAATGGCAAAGGTTCAGTTGTCGCTTATTTAATGAATTTGTTACAGGGCATCAATCAAAAAGTAGGAACTTTTACATCTCCTTTCATGATCCGCTTTAACGAACGAATTAGCATTGATGGCAACCCAATTTCTGATGGTGATTTACTCGGATTAGTTAATCAAGTTAAACCCATCATTGATGAAATTGATGCAAACGACCAGGAGCTAGGTCCATCAGAGTTTGAAGTACTAACCGCTCTCATGTATCTCCACTTTGCCCAACAAAAAGTTGACATAGCCATTGTAGAGGCCGGGATTGGGGGAGAAAATGATTCTACCAACGTTGATGACCAGTCTTTGCTGACAATTATCACAACTATTGGAATGGATCACATGCAGCTGTTGGGAGATACAATTCAAGCGATTGCAAAAACTAAAGCAGGAATCATTAAAAGCCAAACTCCCACGGTGGTTGGAAAAGTTCCTAAAGAAGCCTTACAAGAGATTCAAGTGATTGCTAAACAAAGGGATAGTCAATTGGTGATTGCTGATCAAGATTATGTAGTGAGTTCGACTGATAAATCAGAGTTTAATTATGAAAGTAAAATGATTTCGATTCAGCAAATTAAAATTAAAATGTTAGGCCAATTTGAAAAGGAAGATGCCGGAATTGCAATTGCTGCTTTTATTAAATTAAATCAGCTGAAATTTAAGCTAACTAATTCAGTACTTGTTTCAGACATTAAAAACCAAATTCAAAAAACGATGTGGGTGGGGCGGATGGAACCGATTAAATCAGACCCATTAACCATTATTGATGGTGCTCATAACGTTCCGGCCATGCAAAAGCTAACCGAAAGTTTACAAGAGTATGCAACTTATCAGATTGATTTAGTAATGGCCGTCTTTGCTGATAAACAATATCAACAAATGCTAGCAATTTTGGAACCCATGCCTAACGTTAATTTATATCTCACGTCCTTTGTGCCCGATGAAAAGCGAAAAGTGGCAGATTTTAGTTTTGCTCATGCAGACAAAGTTCATTATCATCCAGATTGGAAAAAATTAATTAATAAATTAACTAAGCAAGATGCTGCTAGAGAAAACCGAATGATTGTCATTACGGGATCATTATTGTTTATTGCAGAAGTTAGAAAGCACTTATTAGGAAATTAAGAAAAAGCTAAACTTTCGATACCGAATTAGGCCTTAAATAAATCAACATTATGGTATACTTAACCTATTAATATAAAAATTAATATAAAAAATCAAAAATAAATAATTATAAAGGGATGAACGATTTGTTAGGTTTAGGAAATAAAAATATTGGTATCGATTTAGGTACCGCAAACACTTTAGTGTATGTTGATGGAAAGGGAATTGTTCTTCGCGAACCATCAGTAGTTGCTAAAAACACTAAGACTGGCGATATTGTAGCAGTTGGAAATGAAGCCCAAGCCATGATTGGCCGAGCACCAGCTAGTATTGAAGTGATTCGTCCAATGCGTGATGGAGTAATTGCCGATTACGACACCACCGTTTCAATGCTTAAATACTACATAGAAAAAGCCCTCGGAGGTCGTGGTAATCGTCCTTACGTGATGATTTCAGTTCCAAGTGGAATTACGACGGTAGAAAAACGGGCCGTGATTGATGCTGCTCGAGTAGCAGGTGCCCGTGATGCATATGTGATTGAAGAACCATTTGCTGCTGCGATTGGTGCTGGTTTACCAGTTATGAATCCAACAGGTAGTATGGTTGTAGATATGGGTGGTGGTACCACTGATGTTGCTACAATTTCACTTGGTGGAATTGTTTCATCACGTTCCGTTCGAATGGCTGGTGATAAATTAAACGAAGCCATTGTTTCCTACATTAGAAAAAACTATAATCTTTTAATTGGAATTCCAAGTGCTGAAAAATTAAAGATGGATGTTGGTTCAGCTTCAATTGAAAAAGCCAAAGACATGCAAGGTGCTACAGTTCGTGGTCGTGATTTATTAACTGGATTACCAAAATCAACTGAGGTAACCGCTGAAGATGTGGCCATTGCAATTCATGAAGATTTATTAGAAGTGATTAGTGCCATTAAAGATACTTTAGAAGCAACTTCTCCAGAAATTTCAGCCGATGTGGTTGATCACGGAATTGTTCTAACTGGTGGTGGTGCCTTAATCAAAAACTTAGATGAAATCATCGCTGAAGCTACTCAAGTTCCAGTTACCGTTGCACAAGATCCGTTAGACTGTGTCGCTAAAGGAACTGGTGAATCACTTAAGAGTATTGAAGTTATGAAGAAAAAATAATTCATGATAAGCGGGTTTTACCCGCTTATTTGTTTTATCTTTTTATTGGGGGATTATTATGCATAAATTTTTTTCTAGTCGTAACTTAGTTATCTTCGTGGTTTGTTTGGTAGCAAGCGTTGGTTTAATTGGTGGAACGGCGGCGGTTAGAAATAATCGAGCAACACCAACCATTATTCAAACAATTGGAAATGATGTTGTAGGTTTGGGTGATCGGGTAATTGCTGTACCTGCTAGTGGGTTTAGCAAGTTGTTTGGATCCGTCGGAAATTTAATTAATACCTACCAGGAAAATAACTATTTAAAGGCAAAGGTTCAAAAAGTTCAAGCAACTCAAGTTCAAAATGCGGCTTTGAGTAATGAAAATAAAGCTTTGAAGCAGCAGTTAAATTTAAATAAAACTTTAACTGGGTATCATGCCATTAATGCAGCTGTTCTTTCAAGAACTCCGTCGAATTGGCAACAACAAATCATTATTAATAAAGGATCCCTAGCCGGAATTGAAAAAAACATGTCAGTGATTGTTAATAAAGGACTAATTGGTCGGATTATTGAAGTTAATAAAACGAACAGTAAAGTAGAATTGATTACAGATAGTGGTGATTCTGCTAGTCATTTTTCAGTTCAAGTGCAAGGGAATAAAACGATGGTTGATGGTTTGATTTCTGGCTACAATAACGGAAACAATGAATTGGAAATGGGAAGCTTGACCGCCAAAGATAAAATTAAGCGGGGGGCTAAAGTCATGACCAATGGTTTAGGTGGAGTAACACCTAAAGGGCTCTACGTTGGAACGGTAACTGGAGTTTCTAGTGCTGCTGATGGAACTTCTGAGCAAATTAACATTAAGCCAGCTGCCGATACGAGAAATATTGATGTCGTTACAGTAATTGGTAAAGAATAGTAAGGAGAGCGATACATATGTTGAAAAAATCAAAATATCGTCTGCTCTTTATCATTGGGTTATTTATTTCGTTTTATTTAGAAGGGGCTTTAATGCACGCTTTCCCTTATCTACTGGCTGGTAAATTTCCAATGGTTCCTTACTTAACAATTACATGGTTGATTTTTACCGTTTTATTTAGCGATCGTAATCAAAAAATTCATATTTATTGGTGGGCTTTTGGAATAGGAATCTTATACGATTCTTATTATATTGGGGTACTAGGAATTAATACCGTTATTTTTCCACTTGTAATTCTCGTAACAAAATTGATTCTAGAGTATGTTGATGAAAACATTTATAGTTCAACGATGATTTATTTAATTGATATCATTATTGTATTAGTATTGGGCTATACAGGTGGAAGAATGAGCCATTTAGTTTACTTTTCTGGTATTCATTTTTTTGCGTATGCATTTGGACCAACTTTATTACTTAATTTAGTAATCTTTTTGGTACTCTATTTTCCAATCAGTTTGTTATTTGATAAGTATAGAGAATAGGAGCTAGTTGTTTATGAAGAGTGTTGTGTTAAAGGGAACCCAAAATGGATTCGAAGTCATATTAAATGATGCTGATAGTTTTGAAGAAATTAAAAATGAATTTACGGAACTACTAGATCAGTTAGTGAAAAAGTCTGACTATTCTACTAAAAAAGGCATGCATTTTGATATTATTACTGGTAACCGAGCTTTGTCAGTTGAACAAAAACAAGCATTACGTGATATAGTAAATAAAAGAGATAATCTTGTAATTAATGAGTTTAAAGCGGATGTTATGTCAAATGACGAAGCTTATCATTTACGTGATGAAAACCGGGTAACCATCATCGATCAAACCATTCGGAATGGTCAAGATTTAAAAATTAAAGGTGATGTGCTTTTCTTAGGTAAAATTCACAAAGGTGGAAAGCTAATCACTAATGGTAATTTGTTTTGCATGGGTAATGTCGAAGGAATTGTGCAAGTTGGTTTTCCCGTTGACGAATCTAAGCTAGCGGTTGGGAATTTTCACAGTGCGCAACAAGTTCGAATTGGGGAACAAATCGAAGTTATTGCAGATAAAAAAGAAGAAATTTCAGAGAACTTAAGAACAGTTGTCTATGTTAATGGATTGCATTCGATTTCATATAGCAATTTAGATAATATTAAAGAAATTAGTCCTAAGTTCTTTAGTAGAATTGGAGGAATGTAAGAATGGGTGAAGCCATCGTAATTACATCTGGTAAAGGTGGAGTAGGAAAAACAACTACTTCCGCTAATATCGGTACAGCCTTGGCCTTAATGGGCAAAAAAGTTTGTTTGATGGATTTAGATATTGGATTACGGAACCTTGATGTTGTATTAGGGTTAGATAATCGAATTATGTACGATATTGTTGATGTGGCTAAGCAACGAGTAACATTAACCAAAGCCTTGGTTAAAGATAAACGATTTGGAGATAATTTTTATTTACTTCCAGCTGCTCAAAATACCGACAAAAATGCTTTAACTGAAGCCGATGTTAAGAAAATTGTTGATGAACTAAAACCACAATTTGATTATGTATTAATTGATTGTCCAGCTGGGATTGAACAAGGTTTCTTAAATTCGGTTGCTGGAGCTGATTGTGCGATCATCGTTACTACTCCTGAAATCTCAGCTGTTCGTGATGCTGATCGGATTGTTGGATTGTTAGAAAAACATCCAATGAAAGAAGCACCTCGATTAGTGATTAATCGAATTCGGCCTAACATGATGGATAATGGTGAAGTAATGGATGTCTCAGAAATCACTCATCACTTAGGGGTTAAATTACTTGGAATCGTAATTGATGATGATCAAGTGATTGCCACTTCCAATCACGGAGAACCAATTGTCTTAAATCCAGATAATCCAGCTTCTGAAGGATATCGTAATATTGCTAGAAGAATTCTTGGGGAAACGGTTCCTTTAATGCAGATTAAAGAAAAGAAGCAAAGTTTCTGGACAAAACTTAAACGAGTATTTAAGTAATAAATGATCAATTCCTTAGAATAAAATCTAAGGAATTTTTATTTTGGAGGAAAATATGCAGCAAGAGTTAACAACCGGAGTTCATTTTAATTTTGAAAAGCAAAATAAATTTAAAAATGTAGCAATTTCAATCGACTTCATCGAACCGCTTGCTAACGATAACTTAGTGGAGCGGACGATGGTAGCTGAAATGATGGAAAATTATAGTACTAAATATAATTCTAAACTTAAAGTAGCTCGGAAATTAGCTGAATTATATGGAGCACGCTTTGGTACCAATCTTTTTAAAGTGGGAGATGTGGTTGCTTTGCGAGTCGGTATCACCTTTATTAATGAGCACTTTTTGAATGATAACATTAATTTAGTTAATCAAATTTGCGACTTTTTGCAAGAAATGATTTTTCATCCGTACTTAATTGACGAAAGTTATCCAACGGGACCCTTTGAACTACAACGCAATAATTTAGTTGATTATTTAAACAATCTCAATGACAACAAAAAATATTATGCCGCTCGTCAAACCAAAAAATTGTATTTTGCTGATGATCCACAAAATGCCAAATTAATTTTTGGAGATGTTGCAGATTTAGCAACAGTTACGCCCCAGCAAGCAGCTGATTACTATCATAAGATGATTAAGCAAAACGAGATTTATATTTCCGTCCAAGGAGATTTAAATCAACAACAACTTACTAATTTGAAACAGCATTTTCAATTTACACCCAGACCTAATTTAATGGTGAAAATGAAAACTAATGCTGCTAATCGTCCACTAAGACAACAGACTGAGCTAGCAGTGCAAAAACAATCACAGTTAGATTTAATGTATGATTTTCCGGTTAACCTTAAATCAGATGATTATTATGCAGCTTTAGTGATGAATGCCTTATTGGGTGGTTCAGCGACTTCTTTGATGTTTTTAAACATTCGAGAACGGGAAAGTTTGGCTTACTATATTTCAAGTAGTTACAATTCAACCATGGGATTTTTTATGATTCAAAGTGGAATTGACGGGAATAATGCCGAAAAGGTTCGGGTTATGATTCAGCAACAAATCAATAATTTGATTGAAGGTAATTACGCTGAAAGCTTATTAAATAAAGTTAAAACTTCCTTAATCTCAGGTTATTTAACTAATTTTGATAGTGAGCGCAAGTCATTAAATGATTTGTTTATTAAGGCTTTGGTTAATCAACCAGTTAGTAAAAATGAATGGATTTCAAACGTTAAAGCAATCGATAAAGCTGACATTGCAGCTGTAGCCCGAAAACTAGTTTTAAAATCAGTTTTTTTATTAAAGGGAGAAAATGATGAATAAAATTAGCTATGAACAATTTGATGAAACGGTTTATCAAACAACCTTGAAAAATGGATTAAAGGTAATTATTAATCCAAAACCTAAATTTAACTCGACTTATGCTAGTTTGTCAGTAGAGTTTGGCTCAATTAATACTTTAATTAAATCAGGCCAGGAAATTAAACCATTACCAGCTGGGATTGCTCATTTTATGGAACATAAACTATTTGATAAGCAAAACTATGATAGTAGTGATTTGTTTGCTAAATTTGGGGCAGAAAATAATGCTTTTACTAGTTTTAATCAAACCAGTTATCTTTTTTCAGCAACGACTGACTTTTCACAAAACTTTAAGACGTTACTTGATTTAGTGGAAAAGCCATACTTTGATAAACCCAAGATTGCAAAAGAGCAAGGGATTATTGGGCAAGAAATTATGATGTATCAAGATGATCCTAGCTCCCGAATTTATTTTGATACAATTGCGAACTTATACAGTAATTCGCCGTTAAGTTTTGATATTGCCGGAAGTGTGGAATCGATTTTTGAAATCACCCCAGAAGAACTATATGCGACTTATCAGCAGTATTATGTACCGAATAATATGACCTTGGTAGTCGTGGGAAAGGTTGAAGTGGCAGCAGTGATTGATGAAATTGAACATCATTTTAAACCCTTAGCTAAAAATAAAACGGTGGCGGAATTAAAAGCACTTGTAAATCAAAAAATTGAAACTGCTCCAGTAATTCCATATACTGAAACGACCATGGGACTTGCTACTCCTAAAATTGGATTAGGAATTCGAGGACCACAACCACAGTTGTCTGGGACTGCTGCGGCCCGTTATGAACTAGCATTAGGCATGTTTTTGGAATTAATTTTCTCAGAGGATTCTGATATTTATCAGGATTTATATGATCAGCAAGTCATTAATGACTCATTTGGTTTTGATTTTGATATCGAACCAGGATACCAGTTTTTGATTTTTGCAGAGGATACCCCTCAAACAGAACAATTTTGTGATGTTATTTTAGCTAAAATTAAGGACTGCCTAGTCCATCCTAGCCAGATTGAACAACAATTTGCACTAATTAAAAATGAGGAGATTGGTGATCATTTTGCTTTAATGGATTCAATTTCTGGGATTGCTAATCAAATGGGTGATCGCTTAAATGGTTTTACTAATGTTTATGATGAAGTAGCTATCATTAAAAACTTAACTTTTGCTGAAGTTTTAGCAGTGGCAAAAGATTTCTTTGCGAACAGTCAAACCACCCGAAACGTTATTAATTAAGATAAACTAAATTTTTTTCAAGTTTCATTGTGATATACTGACAGTAATTAAATGAATTGGAGTTGAAAAAATGACAGAAGAAAATTTAAACCCTAAGGTAAATATTGGGGAAAAACTAAAATCTGCCAGAGAAAGTGCTGGACTTTCGATTGATGCAGTGCAAAAGGATACTAAGATTCAAAAGAAATACCTAGTAGCCTTAGAAAATAACGATTTTGCAGCGCTTCCTGGTAAGTTTTACGTTCGAGCTTTTGTTAAAGCTTTCGCTAATGCCGTTGGTTTAAATGGTGATCAATTTGTACGCCAATACCTTCCAGAAGAAAACTTCACTGGAACAGTTAAGTCAGACGCTCAACCAGTCAAAGAGCAAAATCCAACGAGCTCTCGGGTGGTACGGCCAACGAATTCAGCGGCTGATCGCCAAGACAAAATTGATTTCCGTAAATATTTACCAATTGGAGTCATTGGAGCAATTGTGGTAATTGTACTAGCGGTGGTTGTTTTTGCCGTAGTTAAAACCCATAACGATAGTAGTAATGCTGCACCAGCAAACTCTAAGGTAACCGTTTCTAACGAGGATGCTGAAAAGAAAAAAACGTCAAAGAAGAAAAAAGCAACGAAACAAAATTCGCTTAAAAAAGGCGAAACTAAAATTGAAGCCGTTAAAGATACCACGTCTGATTTTAACGTCCAAACTGGTGATGAAACTTCAAAATTAGAGTTAGGGGCCACTCAAGCTGCGAATGCAACGGTTAAAGTTAATGGTAATCAAGTTTGGTCAGGAGCTTTAGCAGCTAATTTGAATCATACCGTTGATCTTCCGAAAGATACGAAGGACGTTAACATTGCATTAACGAATGCTCCCGTATCTAGCGTTAAGTTAAATGATAAGGCAGTAGTTATGTCAGCACCAGCACAAGGACAAAGTGCAACTCAAAGACAAATGAACCTTAAATTTAACAACTAGGTTTGCGAAAGGATGACGATCTGTTGAACAATGGATCGTTTTTCTGCTTTTTAAGTAAGAAAGGAACTTTAAAAATGAATTTACCGAATAAATTAACCATGTTTCGAATTTTCTTAATTCCCGTTTTTCTAATTTTGTTGGCGGTCCCAATGAGTTTAGGGAATCTGATTATTGCGGGAACTTTAATACCCGTTGTGCAATTATTAGCTGCGTTAGTTTTTATTGTGGCTGCTTTAACTGATTTTGCGGATGGTCAAATTGCGAGACGTCAGCATTTAGTGACTAATTTTGGAAAGTTTGCTGATCCGTTAGCCGATAAAATGATTGTGATGACTGCATTTATTATGCTAGTTGGTGATGGTAGTGAAAACGTAGCGGCCTGGATTGCAGCGATTATTGTTTGTCGTGAACTTGCGGTAACGGGACTTCGTTTAATCATTGTCCAAAATGATGGTGAAGTAATTGCAGCGGCTTGGTCTGGTAAAATCAAAACCTTTTTTGAAATGATCGCTGTGATTATTTTATTGTTAAACAACGTTTTCTTTGCTAATTTTGATTTTCCAGCTGGCCAAATTTGTCTATATATCGCATTAATTGCTGCCGTTTATTCTGGAATTGAATATTTTTATAAGAATCGAAAAGTATTTTCTGACTCATTTTAATGAAGGAGGGATTTATTAATGAATGCTGAAATAATTACGGTAGGAACTGAAATTCTACTGGGAGAAATTGTTGATACTAGTGCACCTTTCATTGCACGTCGGTTAGCGAACTTAGGCATCGATGTCTATTTTGAAGATACGGTTGGCGATAACTATGCACGCCTAGAAGCTACCATTAGCTTAGCTGAGAGTCGGAGTGATTTAGTCGTTTTAACTGGTGGACTTGGACCAACAGAAGATGACATTACTAAGATTTCTTTGGCGCAACACTTAGGCCTAGATTTAGAAACTGATCCAAAGGCATTGAAGACAATTAACGACTTTTATGCGACCTATGCGTTAGGCAAGCCTAGTAATGCGGATATGATGGCTAAATACATCGAGGGTGCTGAAATCCTACCAAACGAAAAAGGTTTTGCTGTGGGAATGTTTTTAAAAACGGACGCTTGTGATTATTTAGTATTGCCTGGACCTCCAGTTGAAATGCAAGCCATGTTTACTAATTTTGCTATGCCAAAATTAGCAGAATTAACGAATGGAAATTCATTAATTGACTCACGGGTACTACGTTTCTTTGGAATTGGGGAAACGGAATTAGAAAAAGATTTGAAACCGTTAATTGATAAGCAAACTAATCCAACCTTAGCCACCTATGCTAAACGTAATGAAGTAACTTTACGAATTACTGCGAGTGGGTCAACCAAGGCTGAAATCAAAAAATTACTGGATGATATGGAAAAACAAGTCTTAGCAATTGTTGGACAGTATTTTTATGGTTATGGGGATAATAATTCCCTTGAAAAAGTGGTCGTTAATTTATTGAAACAAAAAGGATTAACGGTAACAGCTGCGGAATCATTAACGAGTGGGATGTTCCAAAGTCGCCTTGGAAACGTTGCTGGAGCTTCAGAGGTCTTTCCCGGTGGTTTTGTGACTTATTCTGCCAAAGCTAAAGAACAGCTCTTAACCATTCCAGAAACTTTGATTAATGAGTATGGGGTAGTTTCAGCTGAAACTGCCGAATACATGGCTAAAAACGCTAAAGCTGAGATGAAAACGGACGTTGGTGTTTCCTTTACTGGAGTCGCTGGACCTGATAGCCTTGAAGGCCATCCAGCTGGATTTTTCTGGGTGGGGTTAGCTTTACCAGACGGAAAAGTAATTACTAAAAGCGTGAACTTTGCCAAAGCTCGTAATGAAGTTCGGGATTATGCTACGAAGACTGGTTTCAAGTTAATTTATGATAATTTAAAGTAATTTAGGAAAGGGATAACTAAAATGTTATTCTTTTTTAGTATACTTAGTTGACACTTAATTTTTTTAACATTAAACTTAATAAGTGGTTAGTTTTTAAACTAACTTTAAATCAAAGATTAATTAGGTGGTACGGAGGTAAAATGATGGTATTTACTATTATTGGAAGCGCCGCTATCGCTATAATTGTTGGATTTTTAATTGGTCAAAATACTCATAAACGAGTAGTTGAAAAGAAATTAGATGCTGCTCACAAAAATGCTAATGACATTATTTCTGATGCTGAGAAGAAAGCCAAAAGTGCTTTAAAAGAAGCAACTTTAGAAGCTAAAGAGAACGGTAATGCTTACCGGGCTAAGGTGGAAAAGGGACTTAAAAAGCGTCGTGCTGACATTCAACGTCAAGAAGATCATTTGTTAAAACGTGAAGAATTATTAGATCGAAAAGATCGAGCATTTGAAAAGCGCGAAGATAGTCTTAATCGTCAGGAAGAAAAGATTAGCAATGAGAAAAAAGTCTTGGTTAAGAAACAACAAGATGCAGATGCACTTATTGAGAAAAGGCAAGCAGAGGTTACCAAGGCCTCTTCTTTAACACAAGAAGAAGCCCGTAACTTAGTAATTGCAGAAATTAAAAAAGATTTGGCTGATACTAGGGCCCAAATGATTAAACAAAATTACGAAGCAGCTAAAAAAGAATCTGCTCGTGATGCTAAGAATTTAATCGTGGAAGCCTTGCAACAAAGTTCAGCTGATATTGTTTCTGAAACTACTGTGTCGGTTGTGACGCTTCCTAATGATGATATGAAAGGTAGAATCATTGGACGAGAAGGTCGCAATATTAGAACTTTTGAAACACTGACAGGAATTGATTTAATCATTGATGATACTCCTAACGCAGTTGTTTTAAGTGGTTTTAACCCTGTTAGACGCGAAATTGCTAAGATGGCCCTTGAAAAGCTAATTAAAGATGGTCGAATTCATCCCGCTCGCATTGAAGAAATGGTTGAAAAGAGTAAAAAAGAACTTAACCAATTGATTCAAGAAACTGGGGGAAATGTAATTTTTGACCTTGGAATTCATTCGATGAATCCCGATTTAGTTAAGTTAGTTGGACAACTAAAATACAAGCTCTCTTATGGGCAAAATGTTTTATCACGTTCGATTCAAGTTGCCAAGTTAGCTGGAGTTTTTGCGGCCGAATTAGGTGAAGATGTTACTTTAGCAAAGCGTGCTGGATTATTGCATGAAATTGGAAAGGCTTCTTCCAACGGAACGGATGAATCTTACATTGACGCTGGAATTGATATTGCCAAGAAATATGGTGAAAATTCCGTTGTCATTGACTCAATTCGTTTGGGAGAACCAGGTAGTGAACCACATAGTATGGTCGCTGAATTGGTGGAAGTTGCTGATCGAATTTCGATTGCTAGACCGGGAGCCAAAAGTGACTCCCTTGAGAGTTTTGTTCATCGTTTAGAAAAACTTGAAGACATTAGTAATAGCTTCCCTGAAGTAGAGAAGAGTTACGCAGTTCAAGCTGGACGAGAAATTAGAGTAATTGCTCAGCCTAACAAAATTTCTGATTCACAAGCAATTGTGTTAGCTCGTGAAATTAAGGATAAGATTGAGGATGAAATGGATCATCCTGGTCATGCTAAGGTGACAGTTGTTCGTGAGACTCGTGCAGTTGATTATGCAAAATAAAAAAGACCCGTTGTGGTCTTTTTTTATTTTGTTTTTTCCGTGTTAAAATAGGTTAGACGTAAGTAAATTAGAATGGCGGAGAAAAAATGCAAATTTTATTTGTTGGTGACGTGGTTGGTGAATTAGGGATGGACATGGTAAACCAGTATTTACCATTACTAAAAAAAGATTTAAAACCGCAACTAACCATTGTGAATGGGGAAAACGCAACTAAAGTAGGCCGTGGAATTAACGAACGGTTGTTTAAACAAATTATGAAAGATGGAGCCGACGTAGTTACTTTAGGTAATCATGCTTGGAATAATCCTGATATTTTTAATTTTATTGATGAAACCAAAAAATTAATTAGGCCTTTGAATTATCCCGGACGTGATGTTCCTGGAAAGGGTTATTGTGAATTAAATATTAACGGAATTAAAGCGGCAGTAATTAATTTACAGGGTCGAATTTTTATGGAAGAAACTGATGATCCCTTTGCTAAAATCGACGAAGTATTAAACCAGTTGCAAGAAGAAAAATGTACGATTATTTTTGTTGATATGCACGCTGAAACGACCAGTGAAAAAAAGGCCATGGCGATGTATTTAGATGGTCGGGTTTCCGCAGTAGTTGGAACGCATACTCATGTCCAAACTAATGATGGTCACGTCCTTAAAAAAGGAACGGCTTTTTTAACTGATGTTGGTATGACAGGACCTGACGATGGGGTGATTGGTATGCAATATGAACCAGTCATTAACAAGTTTTTAACTTCACGCCCCAATCGGTTTGAAGTGGAAACAAATGGTGATGGAATTTTATCCGCTTGTTTAATTGATGTTGATAAAAAAGATGGCCACGCTAAAAAAATAAAAACAATTATGATTAGTAGAGATCATCCCTACCAAAACTAATAAGGAGTAGAGCTGATGGCAAAGAAAAATACAGCGATGATGGAACAATATCAGAAAATCAAGGATCAATATCCAGATGCTTTTTTGTTCTATCGAATCGGTGATTTTTATGAACTATTTAACGAAGATGCGATTAAGGGTGCGCAAATTCTAGAATTAACGTTAACGGCACGAAACCATAAAGCCGAAGATCCAATTCCAATGTGTGGCGTGCCACATAAAGCAGCGCAAGGATATATCGATACTTTGGTTGACCAAGGATATAAGGTGGCCATTTGTGAACAAGTTGAAGATCCAAAGTTAGCTAAAGGAATGGTTAAACGGGAGGTTATTCAACTCGTAACGCCGGGGACACAAACAGATAATAAAGCTGAGACGGCCAAGGATAATAATTATTTGGCTAGTGTAGTTTATAGTGAGACTGTCGATCAATACGGTTTTGCATACATTGAGTTATCAACGGGAGAATTAAAAGTTACGTTACTTGATAATCCTGACGCAGTTTTAAATGAGGTGATTAACCTTAATTCAAAAGAAGTAGTCCTGGATGATAGCATTGGTTCAACCATTGTAAGCAATTTAAAAAAATTAGGTATTTTAATTTCTTACCAAAATACCATTGATGAAGCCAATGGCTCCGAGATTATCACTAATATTGATAATCAATTATTACGGCAATCCGTAAATTTATTATTAACGTACGTGGCTGAAACCCAAAAACGGAGCCTTTCCCACATTCAACCAGCTCAATCGTATCAAACGAGTTCATTTTTGAAGATTGATCACAATTCGCAATATAATTTGGAATTGTTGAAAAATATTCGTACGGGCAAAAAATCTGGGACCTTATTATGGGTTGTTGACGATACGAAAACGGCCATGGGTGGTCGTAAATTAAAGCAGTGGATTGAACGTCCGCTAATCAAACCTCAAGAAATCAACGCTCGCCAAACTTTAGTTGAAACTTTATTAGATAGTTATTATGAACGAAATGAATTACGTGAAGCTTTGATTAAGGTGTATGACTTAGAACGTCTAGCCGGCAGAATTTCCTTTGGTGGGGTTAATGCTCGTGATTTAACGCAACTCAAATCTTCGTTAGCACAAATCCCCCAAATAAAGCACGTCTTAAACCAACTTGAGACCCCCGGCTTTCAACAAATTTATGAGCAGCTTGATGATGTTCATGATGTTTACCAATTAATTGACGAGGCAATTGTGGCAGATGCGCCGATTTCAGTTAAAGATGGTGGCATTATTAAACCAGGTTATAATGACAAACTTGATCAGTATCGGGATGCGATGCAAAATGGGAAAAAATGGTTAGCTGATTTGGAAGCTAAGGAACGACAGCTTACCGGGATTAACAATCTAAAAATTGGATATAATCGAGTTTTTGGATACTTTATCGAAGTTACCAAGGGCAACATTGCAAAGCTGGATGACTCACGCTATAATCGCGTGCAAACGCTAACGAATGCAGAGCGGTTTTCGACTCCAGAATTAAAAGCAAAAGAATCATTGATTTTAGAAGCCCAAGAAAAGTCACGTAGTTTGGAATATGACATTTTTGCCGGAATTCGTGAACAAATTAAACAACAAATTCCGCGGGTCCAAAAATTAGCAAGCGGAATTTCAAGTCTGGATGTCCTTCAAAGTTTTGCGACAATTAGTGAACGAGAACAATTTGTGAAGCCCCAGTTTAATCATAATCAACTCTTAAAGCTAACTAATGCACGTCATCCGGTCGTTGAACAGGTAATGGGTTCACAAAAATACGTCCCCAATGACGTCTTAATGGATCAACAGACTGGAATTCTTTTGATTACGGGTCCCAATATGTCTGGTAAAAGTACGTATATGCGACAGTTAGCCCTAATTGTAATTTTGGCGCAAATGGGATGCTTTGTTCCAGCCGAATCCGCAGAGATGCCAATTTTTGACCAGATTTTTACGCGGATTGGAGCAGCGGATGACTTGATTTCTGGTAAAAGTACTTTCATGGTTGAAATGAAAGAGGCTAATCAAGCCATTCAAAATGCAACGGAAAATAGTTTGATTTTATTTGATGAATTAGGTCGTGGAACTTCTACGTACGATGGGGTTGCTTTAGCCCAGGCCATTATCGAGTATATTCATGATAAGGTCCATGCTAAAACATTATTTTCAACGCATTACCATGAATTGACGGGCTTAAGCACTGAACTGCAGCACTTAAAAAATGTTCACGTTGGGGCAACTGAAAAAGATGGCAAGTTAATTTTTCTGCATAAAGTTTTAGATGGGGCTGCTGATAAGTCTTACGGAATTAATGTAGCTCAATTAGCTGGACTACCTGATGATCTGCTAGCTCGGGCACAATCAGTGTTAGATCACTTTGAAAGTAGTAATCAAGCTTCGCCTCAAGATCCACATTTAGCAATTGAACCAAATAATGCACCAGTTGAAAAACAACCAGATGAAGAACAACAATTAGAATTATTTAAAGTGGAAGAACAACTTACCGCAGCACAGCAGTTAAGCAAAAAGGAATCTAAAATTGTGAAAGAAATTGGACAAACTGATTTGATGAGCTTAAACCCAATGGAAGTCATGAACTTGGTTTACCAGTGGAAACAAAAATTAAACCAAAAGTAAGGAGGAATTGAAATGGGGCAAATTCATCAATTATCAAATGTTTTATCTGATCAAATTTCAGCGGGTGAAGTAATTGAACGGCCAGCTTCAGTGGTCAAAGAATTAATTGAAAATTCAATTGATGCAGGTAGTACGAGAATCGATGTTGAGCTAGCTGAAGCAGGATTACAAAGCATTAAAATTACCGATAATGGGAGTGGAATTGCTCCAGATCAAGTCCAACTAGCTTTTAAACGATTTGCAACTAGTAAAATTAATCAGCAAGCAGACTTGTTTAAAATTCATTCCCTTGGTTTTCGGGGGGAAGCTTTGCCAAGTATTGCTTCAATTTCAGATGTTACGATGAAAACTTCTGATGGTGAACATGAAGGTAGTGAAATTCACATTCATGGTGGGAAGCTAGTGAAGCAAACTCCAGCTGAAATTCGGCGGGGCACGACCGTGGAGGTTCAAGAGTTATTTTTTAATACTCCGAATCGGTTAAAATATTTAAAATCGAACGCGACTGAATTAAGCAAAATTACGGATATTGTGAATCGCTTGGCCTTGAGTCATCCGGAAGTGGCCCTTTCTTTGTACCACAACGACCGAGAATTATTACGGACTTCTGGAAGAAATAACATGCAGCAAGTAATTGCTGGAATTTATGGCAATCCTAGTATGAAAAAAATGATTGCCATTGAAAATGAAAATCAGAAGTTTAAATTAACCGGGTTTACGAGTTTGCCAGAACTAACGCGAGCAAGTCGCAAGTATATTTCCGTCATCATTAATGGTCGCTTTGTGAAAGATTATGCTTTGAATCATGCAATTATTGATGGTTATGGGTCAAAATTGATGGTGGGTCGTTATCCCGTTTCGGTCATTAATGTAGAAATGGACCCTAGCTTAATTGATGTCAATGTTCATCCAACCAAGCAAGAAGTACGATTGCTTGATAGTCAGGAATTGAGTAATTTTATTGCAAAATCGATTTATGCTGCTTTGAGCAAGCAGAACTTGATTCCAGATGCTCTGGATAATCAATCTTTAAAACGTGGGCTAGCTGACCATAATACCATGGAAGTGGCCTTGAACTTCGATGAATTAGACAAGCAAACTACGGCTACAGAAACGTTAACGAGTTCCGTAGCCGTTGATCAAGGAACCGAACCCGTTGCAGCAGTTTCGACCATTGACAATCAGCCTAGTTCAGAACCGGTATTGGTTAAAACAAAGGCCGACTTAACTAATCCAAATGTGTTGGAATTTAAAAATTATTACCTAAACGAACGACCGGACTCCCCGTTTGGCAAGCAAACTCAGCCAGAAGTTGAAACGGAACGATTTCCCCAGTTACGGTTTATTGGACAGGTCCACGGCACCTATTTAATTGCTGAGAGTCGGGATGGTATGTACATCGTTGATCAGCATGCGGCGCAAGAACGGATTAACTACGAAAAATTTCGTAAACAAGTTGGAAATGTGACCGCGGATGAGCAAAATTTGTTAGTGCCAATTGTCCTTGATTATCCAGCTAGTGATGCTTTGGCAATTAAAGGTCGGTTGGATTTATTAGAATCGGTTGGAATTAAACTTGAATCATTTGGAAATAATAGTTTTGTGATTCATCAACATCCCACTTGGTTTGAAAAAGGACAGGAAGAAACCACCATTAGAGAAATGATTGATTGGGTGCTTAAAAATGATAAATTAACCACGGCCGCCTTTCGGGAGCAAGCCGCAATTATGACCAGTTGTAAGCAAGCAATTAAGGCTAATCATCATTTAGATCAAAAACAAGCTCAAGCCTTGCTAGATAATTTACACAATTGTGAAAATCCGTTTAATTGTCCTCATGGGCGACCGGTCTTAATTCATTTTTCACCCAGTGACTTGCAGACCATGTTTAAACGAATTCAAGATCCCCATGAAGCAAATGGTTGGGAATAAAAACGAAATGAGTGATTAAGAAGATGTATGAGTATTTAGATGGTGAATTAACTGATATCGCGGAACGTTATGTAGTAATTGATGTTCAAGGGGTGGGGTATTTAGTAAACGTTGCTAACCCGTATCATTTTGAAACAAAAGTTAATACTAAAATGAAACTATATGTACACCAAAGTGTTAGTGATACCGCAATGACGTTATATGGTTTTGAAACTTTAGAAGATAAACAATTGTTTGAGCAATTGTTGAACGTTTCTGGAATTGGTTCTAAGAGTGCTTTAGCAATTATGGCCGGAAATGATAATACTGGGTTGGTAAATGCGATTAAAACTGAGAATGTGAGTTTTTTGGTTAAATTCCCTGGAATCGGTAAAAAAACCGCGCAACAAATTATTTTAGATTTAAAAGATAAAATTGATAAAACTTTACAATTGGATTTGAATGTCCAGGAAACTACTACAGTTCCTAGTCAAAACCAAAAGCTAGACGATGCTTTAAATGCATTAGAAGTTCTTGGCTTTACGCATAAAAGTGTCCTCAAAATTCAACCTAAATTAGCTGCTTTAGATAACGAAACGACTACCGATCAATACATTAGTAGTGGTTTAAAAATGCTAACTAAGTAAGGAGGTAAACCGTGGAAGATGACAGAATTGTTTCGCAAAGTACGGATGAACAAGATGCATCACTTGAACAATCTCTGCGACCACAAACCTTTGCCCAGTATATCGGACAAAGTGAAATTAAGCGTTCTTTAAACGTATACATTAAAGCCGCTAAACAACGAGAAGAGTCGTTAGATCATGTCTTATTATATGGACCTCCTGGTTTAGGAAAGACCACTTTAGCCATGGTAATTGCCCATGAAATGGACGTTAGTTTAAAGATCACGAGTGGTCCAGCAATCGAAAAAAGTGGTGATTTGGCTGCTTTACTAAATGAATTGGAGCCTGGCGATATTTTATTTATTGATGAAATTCACCGATTACCCAAGGTAGTTGAAGAAATGCTTTATTCTGCCATGGAAGATTTTTACATTGATATTGTGATTGGACAAGGGCCAACTGCGCATCCGGTTCACTTTGCTTTGCCACCCTTTACTTTAATTGGAGCGACGACGCGAGCAGGCTTATTAGATGCTCCATTTCGTAATCGATTTGGCATTGTTGAGCATATGAATTACTATAATCAAGCTGATCTCGAAAAAATCGTCAAGCGGTCGGCCAAAATTTTTCAAACTGACATTAAGGATGAAGGAGCCCATGAAGTGGCTTTACGATCCCGTGGGACTCCCAGAATTGCTAACCGTTTATTGAAGCGAGTACGTGATTTTGCACAAGTTTCGGGTAAGGCGGAAATTGACATCGAAAGTGTTGATCAAGCTTTAACCGCTTTGGGAGTAGATAATCAAGGACTAGATCGGACTGACCTTAAATTATTGGAAACCATGATTGAATATTATCGTGGCGGTCCAGTAGGGTTAAATACGTTAGCTGCCAACATTGGAGAAGAAGCTGATACAATTGCCGAAATGTACGAGCCCTATTTATTACAAAAAGGGTATTTAAAACGAACGGCTCGCGGTCGAAAAGTGACGGAAAAAGGCTATCAACATTTAGGAATTCCTTATCCAACCGAATAGGGTTGATTAATAGCGTTTATAGGTCAAATTTGGTAAAATATAACTAGTAAATTAATTGAGGTGAAATAATATGCAACAATATGGTTCAATTGCAATTTTAGTTGTTTTATTTGGTTTAATGTATTTCTTCATGATTAGACCACAAAAGAAACAACAACAAAAACATCAAGAAACCCTAAAATCTTTACAAAATGGTGATCACGTTGTTACAATCGGCCGTTTACACGGGGTGGTTAGCAACATTGATCGGACTAAAGGTCTAGTTACCATTGATTGTGACGGAATTTATTTAGATTTTGATTTAAATGCCGTTGCCAATGTAACTCGTCCTGAAGCTCCAGCTGCTCCTAAAGCAGAAGCAAAACCAGCTGAAGCAACTGAAAAAACAGATGACGAAGCAAAATAAAAGCCTACTAAAGGCTTTTTTTATTAGCTGATTAGGAACGTATGTTCTGAAAAGGGGGTTTTCTCATGACAAATGATGATATTCAAGTCGATACTTCTCGAAAAATCATTCATGTGGATATGGATGCCTTCTTTGCTTCAATTGAACAGCGGGAGCATCCAGAATTTAGGTTGCAACCCTTAGTAATTGCTAAAGATCCGAGGACGACTGGGGGTCGAGGCGTGGTGACGACTGCTAACTACATCGCTCGGCAATACGGAATTCATTCTGCAATGCCAGCTAGTAAAGCGCTTGATCTTTGTCCAAAGGCGGTTTTTAAAGCCCCTGATTTTGAACTATTTAAAATGGTTTCTGATCAGATTCATGATATCTTTCATGAATATACTGATAAAATTGAAACCGTAGCTTTAGACGAAGCTTATCTCGATGTAACCGAAAATAAAAAGAAAATTGAAGATCCGATTTATTTAGCCCACCTAATTCAAAGCGAGATTTGGGAAAAAACATATTTAACGTGTTCCACGGGAATTTCTTACAGCAAGTTTTTAGCTAAGGAAGCTTCCGATTATCGAAAACCAGCTGGCGTAACGGTGATTAGCGAAGATGATGCGCATGATTTTTTAATGCGTTTAAAAATTGAAAAATATCGTGGAGTTGGCAAGAAAACCGTGGAAAAAATGAAAGCTCTAAACATTAATAACGGCTTTGATTTGTACCAAAAGTCAGAGTTGTTTTTAATTAAAGAGTTTGGCAAATTTGGTTATATTTTATATCGCAGGGTCCGGGGATCTGATAATCGGAAAGTTGAATATCAACGGGAACGTAAGTCAATTGGAAAAGAACGAACTTATCCTCATGAACTAAATAGTATGAGCGAAGTAGAACAACAATTGAGTAAAATTGCTAAGCTGGTCGTGGATACTTTGCAAAAACATCAGAAACACGGAAAAACCGTGGTTCTGAAAGTTAGATATCGTGATTTTACGACCATTACTAAACGGATTACTGAGACGGATTTTATCGAAAATGATGCCGAGTTAATTTATGCTAAAGTAATTGATATTTTCGACGAACTGCCTGACCCAGCCAAGGGAATTCGCTTATTGGGAATTACGTTAACCAATCTGGCTGATGTGAGTTTCCAAAATATTAATTTACCTTTATACTAAAAATGAGGTATACTTAACTATTAAGAGTTTTTATAGAGGTAGATAAAATGAATGTTAAAGAACAAATTTATGAAAAAATTAGTGAATACGATACGATTATTATTCATCGACACCAACGTCCTGATCCTGATGCCGTAGGTTCACAAATGGGGCTCGGCTACTTGATTAAAGCAACCTTTCCCGATAAAAAGGTTTATTGTGTCGGAAAGCAATATAAAAGTTTTGCCTGGCTAGGGGAAACTGATGAAGTTAGTGACGATGATTACAAAAATGCTTTAGTGATTGTTTGTGATACGGCTAATCAACCACGCGTCGATGATGATCGTTTCCACCAAGGTAAATACCTAATTAAGATTGATCATCATCCCAATGATGATCAATTTGGTGACTTAATGTGGGTTAATCCTGAAGCTTCAAGTGTTTCAGAAATGATTTATGACCTTTATGCCGCCAATGCCGCCATGAAATTATCTGATGATGGAGCTCGCGATTTATATGCTGGAATTGTGGGCGATACGGGACGATTTAAGTATCCATCTACGACTAGTCATACTTTTAAGGTTGCTAGTGGTTTGACGAAATTTGAGTTTTCGTTAAATGACATTGCGCAACGAGAAGATGAAATTGACGTTCCTTTGGCTCATTTAGCAGCTTATGTTTACCAAAATCTTCAGATTTCAGAAAGTGGAGCTGCTTACATTGTTTTAACTAATGAAGTCATTGAAAAACTCAATTTAGGTGATGATAGTACTTCCTCAGTGGTCCCATTACCTGGTAACATTGGTTCAGTAGTTGATTGGGCCATTTTTGTTCAACAAAAAGAGGGCGATTATCGGATTCGACTTCGCTCAAAAGGTCCTTCAATTAATGAATTAGCTAAGCAACACAATGGTGGGGGTCATGCCCTTGCTAGTGGTGCAGTTGCCAAAGATGAAAATGAAATTAAACAGGTTGTGGCCGAATTAGACCAGTTAACCAAAGCGTATAACGAGAAAGGTAACAAATAATGAGTGCAGCTTTTAAAGATTATAAATTCAAGCCGTTTATTAATGATGCCATTAATGACTTAGGATTTAACAATCCAACTCCAATTCAAGCTAAAGTAATTCCGACGATTCGTCATGGAAAAAGCGTGATTGGTAAATCAGCAACTGGTAGTGGAAAAACCCATGCCTTCTTGCTACCCCTATTTGATAAATTAGATTTAAATAATCCTAATACCCAAATTGTGATTACGACGCCTAGTCGAGAATTAGCTTATCAAATTTACGAAAATGTAAAACAAATTGCCAGTTTTAGTCCAGAAACAATTCACATTGCCAATTATGTTGGTGGAACTGACAAAGAAAAACAAATTGAAAAATTAAAACGAGAACAACCACAAGTAGTTGTGGGAACTCCAGGACGAATTTGGGATCTTTCCAAATCAGGTTATTTAGACATTAATACTGCTGATAAATTAGTCATTGATGAAGCTGATATGACCCTTGACTTCGGATTTTTAGAAACGGTAGATAAAATTGCCGCCGCAATGGCTAAAGACTTACAAATGATGGTCTTTTCTGCTACCATTCCGCCCAAATTAAAACCATTTTTGAAAAAATACATGAAAAATCCAGTCCTTGATGATATCCCAACCGAAACGGTGATTAATCAAGACGTTGATAACTGGTTAATTTCAACTAAAGGACAAGATAAAAATGGCTTAATTTACAAGCTACTTACGATGGGTAATCCTTACTTAGCCTTAATTTTTGCTAATACTCGTGAACGAGTAGATGAAATTGAAGAATACCTTCAAGGACAAGGCTTAAAGGTGGCTAAAATCCATGGTGGGATGCAACCTCGAGTTCGGAAACGGGTTATGAAACAAATTCAAAACCTTGATTTCCAATATGTAGTAGCTTCTGACTTAGCTGCCCGGGGAATTGATATTGATGGGATTTCTCATGTCATTAATGATGATATTCCTACTGATAATGAATATTTTGTTCATCGAGTTGGTCGAACGGGTCGTAAAGGGATGAAGGGAATTGCAATTACGCTTTATGGTCCTGACGAAGATGCTAAAGTACTTGAACTTGAAAACATGGGTATCAAATTCAAGCCTAAAGAAATTAAGAATGGTGAAATTGTTGATACTTACGACCGTCGTCGTCGAGAAAAATACAAGGGCCATCATGAAAGACTAGATGGTTCAACGCTTGCCATGATTAACAAGAAAAAGAAAAAAGTTAAACCGGGTTACAAGCGCAAAATTAAACGAGCAATTAAGACGAAAGATGAGCAAAATCGTAAGATTGAATTACGTAGTCAAATTCGTTCTCGTAAGAAACAAAAGAAACGTAGTTCAGAACGTTATCAATAATTGACACCCATAAACTTTATGGCTATAATTTTTAACAAGGACATACTAATAAAGGGATTTTTCCAGCGATGATTGGATAGTGAAAGCAATCAAAAACGAATTTATTTGGGGCTACCTGATTTGAAATACGGTTCTCGCGTTATAGAGATTTATGAGAGGTAAACGATAAACATCGTTGCAAACAAAGTGGTACCGCGTGTAGACGTCTTTGTGAGCAATGGTGTTTTTTATTTAATTTTATTTATTGGAGGAAGTAAGATGAAACAGCTTAGTAGTGGTGAAATTCGCCAAATGTTTCTCGACTTTTTTAAAGAAAAGGGACATACAATTGTACCAAGTGCATCATTAGTACCACATGATGATCCAACTTTACTTTGGATTAACTCTGGGGTTGCCACGATGAAGAAATATTTTGATGGATCAGTGGTTCCCGATAATCCAAGAATGACTAGTTCCCAAAAAAGTATTCGGACCAATGATATCGAAAACGTTGGACGAACTGCTCGTCACCAAACGTTATTTGAAATGCTTGGTAATTTCTCAGTTGGGGATTACTTTAAAGCAGAAGTTATTCCTTGGGCCTTAGAGTTATTAACAAGTCCAGACTGGTTTGGTTGGGATAAAGATAAGTTATACATGACTTACTACCCAGAAGATACAGCTACTAAAGAACTTTGGGAAAAAGCCGGAGTTGCCCCTGATCACTTAATTCCAGTTGAAGACAACTTTTGGGATATTGGTCAAGGACCTTCAGGACCAGATTCTGAAATTTTCTATGATCGTGGAGAAAAGTATGATAATTTAGCTCCTGATGATCCAGAAAACTATCCTGGTGGAGAAAACGAACGGTACCTTGAAGTTTGGAACATTGTGTTCTCACAGTTTAACCATACTGCTGAAGGAACTTACGAACCACTTCCTAGAAAAAACATTGATACGGGTATGGGACTTGAACGGGTTGTTTCCGTATTTCAAGATGCACCCACTAACTTTGAAACTGATTTATTCATGCCTTTGATTGAAAAGACGCAATCATTTAGTGACCAGAAAAAATACGGTGCCAATGCTGATGATGACATTGCCTTTAAGGTAATTTCTGATCACATTCGGGCCATTACCTTTGCCATTGGTGATGGAGCGCTTCCTTCTAATGAAGGACGGGGCTATGTTATCCGTCGGTTACTTCGTCGGGCCACCGTTAATGGACATCAATTAGGAATTGATGGGGCCTTTCTTTACAAACTAGTTCCCGTAGTTGGTGAAATCATGAAATCCCATTATCCTAAGGTCTTGGAACAAAGTGATTACATTCAAAAGATTGTTAAAAGTGAAGAAGATCGGTTTAATGCAACACTAAATGATGGGATTGCTTTATTGAATGAAGTAATTGCTGAAACTAAGGAAGCCGGTAAAACCGAAATTTCTGGAAAAGCCGCTTTCAAACTATATGATACTTACGGATTCCCATTAGAATTAACGCAAGAATACGCCAGTGATCGTGGGCTTAAAGTTGACGCAGAAGCCTTTGATGCCGAAATGGAAGCCCAACGTAATCGGGCTCGTAATGCTCGGAGTAAGAAAGGTTCCATGAAAGTACAACGTGATCTTTTAATTGAAATCAAGACTCCTAGTGAATACGTTGGTTACACTGATTTAACGGTTGATGATGCGGAATTGAAAGACATTATTTTTGATGAAAAATTGGTTAACGCAGTTGATCAAACCAATGACGAAGCAGAATTAATTTTCGATAAGACGCCTTTCTATGCGGAAATGGGTGGCCAAGTGGCAGATGCTGGTAACATCTATAACGAAAATGGTGATTTAGTTGCCACGGTTGAAGATGTCCAACATGCGCCCAATGGACAAAACTTACACACCGTTAAAGTGCTGGGAGAATTAAAGCAAGGTGGTCACTACAAATTAGTAGTTGATCGTAAATTCCATGCCGGAGTTGAACGGAACCATACCGCAACTCATTTGTTAGACCAAGCTTTACGAAATGTGTTAGGTGGTCACACTGAACAAGCCGGTTCATTAGTTAAACCAGGTTATTTACGTTTTGATTTTACGCACTTTGGTTCGGTAACTGCTGAAGATTTGAAGAAGGTAGAAGATTTAGTTAACGAAAAAATCTTTGAAGCCCTTCCCGTTGAAACCGTGGTTACTGATAAAGAAACCGGGAAAAAGATGGGTGCCATTGCGTTGTTTGATGATAAATATGGTGATCAAGTTCGAGTAGTTAAAGCTGGTGATTTCTCCGTTGAATTCTGTGGTGGGGATCACGTTAAGAATACTAGTCAACTTGGTTTGTTCAAGATTACATCAGAAACTGGAGTTGGAGCGGGAATTCGTCGAATCGAAGCCGTGACTTCTAAACCAGCATTTGATTATTTAAATGACGAAGAATGTCTTTTAAATAAGGTTACGAAAACCATTAAAGCAGCTAATAATGCTGCTGCTCCAGCCCGAGTTAAAGAAATGCTTAAACAAATTAAGGATCTCGAAAGTAAACAAGAATCACTTGAAACCAAGCTTGCTAACCAAGAAGCTAGTGATATGTTTACGAACCCCGAAACCATTAATGGCGTTTCAATTATCACGGGTCAATTAAAGAATGGTAATATGAACCAACTTCGTGAATTGGCTGATACTTGGAGAGATAAAAAATACTCAAACATCTTGGTCCTTGGAACTGGGGTTGATGGCAAAGCTAATTTATTAGTAGCTGTTGATGAAGAAAATGTGAAAGCTGGTATTAAAGCCGGTGACATTGTTAAAGCAATTTCAAGTAATATTCAAGGTGGCGGGGGCGGTCGTCCTAACTTAGCCCAAGCTGGTGGTAAAAATCCCGCTGGAATTGACGATGCTTTGCAAGCTGCGAAAGCTTGGTTAAATAATAAATAATTACTGTCGGTTTAAACATTAAAGATTGGATAAAATATGAGAATAATGGGATTAGATGTCGGTTCTCGAACTGTAGGAGTAGCCATTAGTGATGCTCTCGGATGGACCGCACAAGGAATTGAAATTGTTCGAATTAATGAAGATGAAAAAGAGTTCGGACTAGATCGCATTGAAGAATTAATTAAGGAATACGATGTTCAAAAAGTTGTCATTGGTTTACCAAAGAATATGAACAATACTGAGGGTCCCCGCGTTAAAGCTTCCAAGCGATATGGTAAAATGGTTAAAGCTTTCTTTCATTTACCAGTCGAATTTCAAGACGAACGTTTAACGACGGTCGAAGCAGAACGAATGTTAATTGAAAAGGCCGATGTTTCGCGTGCCAAACGGAAAAAAGTAATTGATAAAGTAGCTGCCGAATTAATTTTACAGGGCTACTTAGATAAAAACATGCAATAAAAGGAGGATTAAGATGAACAACGAACCAGAACAAATTACCTTAATTGACGAAGATGGTAATGAAATTCTTTACAATGAATTATTTACCTTTGAATCAAAAGACTATGATCGTTCATACATTTTGATGTATCCCGCTTCTGAAGAAGGAAACGAAGATATTAACATTGAAGCCTATGCCTTACCACGAGGAACTGACCCTACTTCACCAGAAGATGGCGATTTAGAACCAATTGAAGATGATGCAGAATGGGAAATGGTCCAAGAAACTTTAAATACTTTTCTCGCTCCTGAAGACGAAAATTAAGCAGTATAATAACAAAAAGGTGTCAACGTCAATGTTGATACCTTTTTTGTGCATTCATGATAAAATTATAGTATTACTGGAGGGACTTAGATTGGATAATAAAAAAAGATTTAAAGCTAAAATTGGAAATAAAGATTTTACTTTGATTGGGACTGCTTCTGAAGAACACATGACGGCAGTTACTAAAATTTTAAACAACGAACTTACTAAAATCAAAAGTCAAATTAACCGAATTAGTGACGAAGATGCTGCCATTTTATTGGCTTTCAACGCCATTTCAAATCAGTTAGATAAACAATTAGAGTTAGATGAATTAAAGAAAAAGGACGCCAACCAATGATTTTATCAATCATAATTTTAATTTTAGGAATTATGGCCTTAGTGAGCGGTTATCATCGCGGTTTCGTAAATGAATTTTTAAAATTAATTGGGATAATTATCGCTTTAATGTTAGCTAGTAATTTTGCTAATTTAGTTGCAACTTGGTTAAGGACCTTCTTTAACCTATTTGTCGTTAATAAAGTTTATTCTAACCATGGATTATGGCATGGAATTGGATTTGTAATTGTCTTTAGCCTGGCATTAATGGTGGTTCGTGTAATTACCCGATTTTTCGATCGGATTGCCTCATTACCAATTTTGCGACAATTAAATGCCATTTTGGGGGCCATAATTAGTTTAATTATTTGGTTACTGCTAATAACTATTATTATCGATGTGGCCTTATTGTTTAAGGTTGATTGGATTACTTTTGCATATCAAGATTCAATTCTGGCACAATTGTTAGTAAATGGTTTTGGTCAAATTTTTACTTTTTAGAATAGGTGGTTAAATGAATCAAAAAGTATTAGAAACTTTAGAATACCAGCAAATTAAACAAAAAATTGGTGAATACTTAGCAACGGAAAATGGAAAAAAAGAATTAAAACAATTATTACCAAGTGGTGATGCGGAAACGGTAAATGGTTGGCTTGATGAAACAGATGATGGTGCTCATATTTATCGATTAAATTATGTAATTCCGATTCCTAAATTAGTTGATATTACTCCATCAATCAAACGCTTGGAAGTTGGGGCTAATTTGAACGGACGTGAACTTGCACAAGTAAGTGCCGTTTTAAATGCCATTTCAAAAATTAACTTGTTTTTTGAAAGATTAGCCGCTGAAAAGGTTACACTTCATGTGCTAGATGATGAAGTGAAAAACTTTAGCAATCTTCCTGAGATCACGGAACAATTAAAAAAATCAATTGATGAGCGCGGTAAAATTTTAGATGCTGCTTCAGGAAACTTGAGTCGAATTCGGCGCCAAATTAGTCGTTTAGAAGGTAACATTAAAAGTAAGATGGAAAGCTACACCCACGGCAAACAGGCTAAATATTTAAGTGATCCCATTATTACGATTCGGGATGAACGGTATGTAATCCCCGTTAAAGCTGAATACAAGCAAAAAGTTGGTGGAATTGTCCATGATCAAAGTACTTCCGGCCAAACCATTTATCTTGAACCGGCTGGAGTAGTTGGGTTAAATAATGATTTACGGCGAGAACAAATTAATGAACGCGAAGAAGAAAAACGGATTTTAGCTCAGCTTTCTGATTTAGTTCGTCCATATCAAGCCGAACTATTAGCCAATGCAAAACAACTTGGACATTTTGATTTAATTAATGCAAAAGCACGTTATTCGGCGAGCCTTAAAGCTACTCGTCCAGAGATTTCAGCTGATAACCAAGTTAACTTAAAAAATGCCCGGCATCCTTTGATTAATCAAGAAAAAGTGGTTGGTAATGATATTCAACTAGGATTTGATTACCGCCAAATTATCATTACTGGTCCGAATACTGGTGGGAAAACCATCACGATGAAAACGCTAGGGCTCCTTCAATTAATGGCCCAATCGGGAATGTTCATTACCGCTGATGAAGGGAGTCAAGCGGGACTTTATGATGAAGTTTTTGCTGACATTGGTGATGATCAATCAATTGAACAAAACTTAAGTACCTTTTCATCTCACATGGATAATATTATTAGCATCTTAAAGCAGATGACTAAGCGCAGTCTAGTCTTGATTGATGAATTAGGGGCTGGGACTGATCCTCGCGAAGGGGCTGCTTTAGCCATGTCAATTTTGGATGCCATTAGTCAGTCCAATGCGGAAGTTTTATCGACGACCCACTATCCAGAGTTAAAAGTATATGGTTACAATCGACCAGAAACGATTAATGCTTCCATGGAGTTTGATGAAAAAACTTTGAGCCCCACTTATCGATTGATGATTGGAATTCCAGGGCAGAGTAACGCGCTTAGTATCGCAAGTCGATTAGGGTTAAACGATTCCATTATTATGGAAGCAGAGTCGTTGGTTGATGAAGATAGTCAAGACATTAATTCGATGATTAAAAAATTAACCCAGCAAACGAAAGCGGCAGATGATCGAGCTCGTAAGTTAGCAGTTGAATTACAAAAAGCGACCGAACTTCACCAAGAGTTAACCGAAAAGTTTAATCAATTTACCGAACGTCGTGATGCGATGATTAATAATGCTAAACGGGATGCCAATCAAATTGTGTCTCGAACGAAACGTCAAGCTAACGAAATCATTGAGGATTTACACAAACGCCAAAAAAATGCGGCAATTGATGTTAAAGAAAATGAATTAATTGAACAAAAGGGTAAAATTAACGCCTTAGAACAACATCCGGAACTGAAAAATAATAAAGTGTTAAAACGCTCAAAAGCCAAGAAGTCATTTAAGGCCGGAGATGATGTTTTAGTTAAAACTTATGGCCAACGTGGGGTCTTACTTAAAAAGTTGGGTAATCATAGTTGGGAAGTTGAGTTGGGAATCTTAAAAATGAAAGTTAATGAAACTGACATGGAAAAGGTTAAAGAGGATAAGCCTAAGAAACCAGCTCAAACAATCGTTCATCGAACCCGGTCATCGTCAACTTCACCAACCCTTGATTTACGAGGTGTTCGGTATGATGATGCTATGCAACGCTTAGATCGTTATATTGATTCAGCATTACTTGCGGGATATCCGTCCGTTACCATTATTCATGGAAAAGGAACGGGGGCACTTCGTAAGGGAGTGATTAATTATTTACGGGGTAACCGCCAAGTGAAAGAATTTGGCTTTTCCCCGGCTAACTCTGGTGGGGATGGCTCCACCGTAGTTAAGTTTAAGTAGATTGTAGTCAATCTAGTTGAATTAGGCATTATTAGATAGTATACTTACATCAAGTAAGTAACATACCAAAGGAGGATTTAATTATGGTACATGAAATTACAGATGCAAACTTTGAAAAAGAAACAGATGAAGGTTTAGTAGTAATTGATTTTTGGGCAAGTTGGTGTGGTCCATGTAAAATGCAAGGACCTGTAATTGATGAATTATCTGAAGAAGATCAAAACATTAAATTTTGCAAAATGAACGTTGATGAAAACCAAGCAACTGCTTCAAGCTTAGGGATTATGAGTATCCCAACTTTATTGGTTAAAAAAGATGGAAAAATCGTTGATCAAATTGTTGGCTACCATCCAAAGGAACAATTACAAAAAATGTTAGCAACCTACTAATTGTTTGCAATAATAGCAAAAATCCCATTACAATCGCATCTCAAGCGGTAGTAATGGGATTTTTTTAGTTTATGCCGGGTTTAGTTCAATGTTGTTCGTGGTCGTTGGGTCTAAAATTTGGCGAGAAATATCGGAAATAACGGTGATTTCAACCGTTTCTTTTCGTTTAATTTTATATTCGGCTTCGGTTTCGAATCCTGAATTTTGTTGAATAGTTTGAGCAATAAAACCCGTTTCTAGCATGAAATCGGCATCTTTATCTAATTTCAATCTAGTTTGGACCTCAGAACCAGTCAAAGTAAAAACGTGCTTACTTTCGGAGTTAGTTATTAAAGCTAAACTTCCAAATTGAGCTTGTTGAAAAAATTCAGGTAAAGCATCCGTTGCTACTGGAAATTTAAGGGCTAAATTTTTTCCTGCCCAATAGAGAATATCATGAATATCTTCATTTAAAATATCTTTTAAAAGTTGATCACGGAGTAATGCTACCCCAAAAAATTCGGGATTCGGCTTAGTTTGGAAAAATTTGGTGTAATTATTTAATTCTTTTTTGCTCATGTTATTCTCCAATCGTTATTTATACGATTTCAATTTTACCATAAAGCACGGGACGGAGTGCATGGATCGTCAATTATGAGTATAATAAAACTATAGAAAGAGGAGGAAACGCTATGAATTCAAAGCCAATTGCGTTTATGGACTCCGGTATTGGGGGTCTAACCGTTTTAAAAGTGGCGCTTAAAGAACTTCCTCAGGAAAATATGATCTATTTAGGTGATGAAGCACATATGCCTTATGGCGAAAAAAGTGTGAATCAGGTAATTGATTATAGTATGGAAATTGGTGACTTTTTTGAAAAGCAAAACGCCAAGTGTATGGTGGTGGCCTGTAATACGGCAACTGCTTCAGCACTTAATGACTTGCAAACTAAATTATCAATTCCAGTAGTGGGCGTGATTAAGCCAGGAAGTAGTGCTGCCGTTAAAGCTACCAAAAATGGAAAGATTGGAATCATTGGGACGAATGTTACCATTAATAGTCATGCTTATCGTGATGAAATTCAAAAGCTTAATCCCAAAATAGAAGTAGTTGGATTAGCTTGTCCGACCTTTATTCCGTTAGTGGAAAAGGGGGATTATAATTCACAAGCTGCCAAAGATACGATTGCAGCTGGGTTAGCTCCAATTATCGATTCTGGCATTGATACGTTAGTTTTAGGATGTACGCATTTTCCCATTATTGCTGAGTTAATTCAACAAGTAGTTGGTGATCAAGTGCAGTTAATTGATCCCGGGTACGAAACGGTCAATGTCGCTAAGCAAATTTTACAACAAACTGCTTCATTAAATGAAGCGAACCAAGCAAACGTTAAATACTTTACAACTAAAGGAGTTGCCCACTTTAATGAGGTAGCTTCTCAATGGTTAAATCGAAAGGTGGGTTCAGAGTTGATTACGCCAAATCAGCTTAAAGAATATGACAAATAAAGAAATTGTAATCGCAACTGGTAACCAAAACAAATTACGTGAATTTAAAGAAATGTTAGAACCAATGGGATACACGGTCAAATCAATTAAAGATTTTGCGAATATTCCAGAAATTGTGGAAGACGGTAAGACGTTTGAAGAAAATGCAACGATTAAAGCTACTACGGTTGCAAAAGCAATTGGGTTACCGGTCTTTGCGGATGATTCAGGGCTAGTAGTGCCTTCAATTAACAATGAACCAGGAATTTATTCAGCTCGTTATGCTGGTGATCATGATGATGATGCTAATAATGCTAAGTTGTTGAAACGACTTGGCCATTCTGATGATCGAAATGCTTACTTCCATACTTCATTAGTTGGGGTAAAACCAGATGGTGAAAAAATTCATGTTAGTGGAATTGTTTCTGGTGAAATTACTAAGGAAAAGCACGGAGAAAATGGATTTGGTTACGATCCATTATTTTACGTACCTAGTATGCACAAGACCATGGCAGAAATGACGGATGACGAAAAGAATCAAATTAGTCATCGGGGTCGGGCTTTACAAAAATTAAAAACAGTGATTAACGATTGGTGGTAAAAAAATAAGCTTTGTTCTGATCAATTTCAGAGCAAAGCTTATTTTTATTTGTTAGGAAGTGGATTAGTAATGGTAACTGGTTTTGATTCTGCTTTCTTTTGGGGCTTTTCTGGAACTTCAACGGTCTCCGGTGACATAGGAATTACGATTCCAGCTTGATTAAGTGCCTTTAGATAGGCAGCTAGGTAATCGGCTTGAATCTTGCTTTCAGTTCCACTACGAGCAGTAATGACCACTTGTATCGCAAGTGAACCATCGTTGAGATAAACCGTTCCAAAAATCAACGGGTCTCCAATTACATTGGCATTGGTTCCCTTTTTTTGTTCGTTGACTTGGCTCATAATATCTTCAATCTTTTTAATTGGAGAGTTGGGCATAATGCGAACGTTAACTAATGTTGAAATATTCCCCCGTGAAAGATTTGAAATGGTAGTAATATCACGATTAGGAATAAAATTCAAAGTTCCGTTAGAACTGCGAATTTGGGTGGTTCTTAAACCAATGGCAGCTACAATTCCGTTAGTATCGTTAATAATAACGTGTTCACCGACATCAATTTGATGTTCAAAGAGGATAAAGAATCCACTGACAATGTCGCTTACGAATCCTTGAGCTCCCAATCCAATTGCCAAACTGAAAATTCCCGCTCCTGCAATTAAAGTTCCGACTGGAATTCCAATGATTGATAAAATAGAATAGAGCCAAAAGAAAATCACTAAGTAGTGAAACGCATTTTGGGTCAAAGTATAGATGGTTTTATTGCGCCGTTTAATCATAATTTTAGAATTATCAATTGTGTTATCACTTGTAGAAGCATCTAACTTAAATTGATATTTTTTAAATAAATGATCAATTACTTTGCGGCCCGTTTCGGTAATGATAAAAAATAAAATTGAAATTAGGATAATGCTGACTACTTTAGTCGTTAAACTCCATAAAATTTCATCAAAATCAAATTTATTCAAAAATTTATTTAAAAAATTATTTTTGGTGTATTGTTTTAAAGTTTCGTTGGTAACATTCAAAAATAAACCATATTTCATATAATCTGTACCTCATTTATAATTATTGATGTTTCCAATTATAGCAAAAAATCAATTATTTTAATACGATTAGTGGTTGCAATAATTGTCATTATTATGAAATAATGATATTCTTAACTTGTTATAAATCATTAGGAGGTAGTTCAATGACTGTTGGACAAATAGCCGGTTTAATCGCCGCAATTGCTTTTGCTGTACTAGTAATCTTTATCGGAATCTTTTTACTTAATCTAGTTAAGGCTGTAAATAATGCTAGTCGTAATTTAGATTCAATTACCATTGATATTAACGAATTAAGCGACAACGCTAGTGATTTAATTGATAATGTTAATGATCGAATTGACCAAATTGACCCAGTATTTCAAGCTGCAGCTGATTTAGGTAGTACCATCAGTGAAGCCACTGAAAAAGCTAAGCATACAACTGATAGCTTGAGAAATAAAATGAATTTATTTACTAAAACTTCAATTCTTAGCGTAATGGCTAATACTGCAATTAAGTTGTTTTCAAAAAAGAATAAGAAAAAATAATTTTCGTTGAAAAAGGAGAACATTATGAGTTTTAAAAAGGGTTTATTTTTAGGAACAATTCTCGGTGGAGCTGCTGCATTTGCTGCTTACCATTCACTCAATGAAGAAAAGCAATACGAACTTAGAAATACAGTTCTAGATGCTGTCGAAGATGCTAAAGATCGTGCGGTTGATTACGCATACTACGCAGCTGATTCATTTGCTGATGCAAAGGATTCAGCTAGTGATCGAGTTGATAACTATAAAGATTCTTTTGATGATGTTAGCGAAAAAGTTAGCAACAAAATTTTAGATTTAAAAGAAGATTTAGGCGAATTACAAACTTACTTAAGTTTAATTCCCGTTCCTAAAACACCTGAACAAGATCTTGAAAAAGATAAGGAATCAGATGATATCACTTTAGATATGGATGATGCCTTTTCAACTGAAAATGATAATGATGACCGCATTGTTGAGAAAACAACTGAAGAACATCGCGATTAATTATAATTTAAGGAAAGACCATTTTTTAATGGTCTTTTTTATTTGCTTGAATGTAAACGGTTACTCTGCTATTCTTGTAGTTAAGATGTGCATAAGGAAAGAGGGTCGACTGGAATGAAAAAAAAGGAAACGGTCACAATTTATGATGTAGCACGCGAAGCTTCAGTTTCAATGGCAACCGTTTCACGGGTGGTTAATCACAATCACAACGTTAAACCAGAAACGGAACAAAAAGTTTTAGAAGTGGTTAAACGTTTGAATTATCGACCTAATGATGTAGCTAGAGGACTTGCTAGCAAGAAGACGACCACGGTAGGAGTAATTATTCCTAACGTAACGAATTCTTATTTTGCAGCTTTAGCTCGAGGAATTGATGATATTGCCGAAATGTACCAATATAACATCATTTTGACGAATTCGGATGGGGACGAAAAGAAAGAAATCAAAGCGCTTAATACCTTATATTCTAAGCAAGTTGATGGGATTATCTTTATGGGTAATGAAATTAGTGATGCGGTTCGTTCTGAAATGAGTGAAGAACGGATTCCAGTCGTTTTGGCCGGATCAGTAGACGCCAAAAACCAGTTTAACAGCGTTAACATTGATTATCGGAAGGCAGTTTATGCGCAAACTAATGCTTTATTGAGAAATGGAAATGATCGAATTGCCTTTGTGGCAGCGCATTTAGATCGTTCCATTAATAAAGATTATCGAATTGAAGGTTACAAAGATGCTTTACAAGATGCAGGGATTCCATTTCGCAAAACGCTCTTAATTGATGCTAATCAAGCTACGTATGACAGTGGCTATCAATTAAGAAACAAGCTTGTCCAAGAAGAAATTACCGCAGCGGTGGTTAGTAACGACGATTTAGCTGCTGGAATTATGAATGCAATGTCTGACAGTGGAATTAATGTGCCAGACCAATTTGAAGTTGCTACTAGTGATAATACGAAGTTAACGGAAATGACACGGCCAATGTTGTCAACGATTACTCAACCTCTTTATGATATTGGGGCGGTATCTATGCGCTTGTTGACTAAATTGATGAAAAATGAAGAAGTTGCCGAACGAGATATTTTGCTTCCGTTTGGCCTAAAAGAAAGAAATTCAACAAAATAGCAGTAAATTTGATTATAGCGGTTTTTGTTGGTATAATCGAAACTGTTAATTTCAGTTAAAGAGAGGAGTGCTGAATCATGTCAGGACATTCAAAATGGCATAATATTCAGGGTCGTAAAAACGCTCAAGATGCCAAAAGAGGTAAAATTTTCCAAAAGATTTCACGTAACTTATATCAAGCTGCTAAATCAGGTGGAGTTGATCCAGATGGCAACCCACAATTAAGACTTGAATTAGAAAAAGCCAAAGCTGCAAATATGCCTAAAGATAACGTGCAACGTGCTTTAGACAAAGCTTCTGGTGTTGGTGGAGCTAACTTCGAAGAAGTAACTTATGAAGGTTATGGACCTGGTGGAACTGCTGTCATGGTTTCAACTTTGACCGATAATAAAAATCGGACGGCCGCAGCAGTTCGTTCTGCATTTACTCACCATGGTGGTTCTTTAGGAACTAATGGTTCAGTTTCTTACAATTTTGATCGTAAGGGTTACGTTGTTGTTTTACGTGACGAAACTGACGATGATGAAGATACAATGTTAATGGCAGCTTTAGATGCTGGTGCTGACGATATGAAAGCTACTGAAGACGAATACCAAATCTTCACGGCACCTTCAAATATGGTTGCAGTTCGGGATGCTTTACAAGCTGCCGGCTACAAACTAGATAACTCTGAAGTTCGTCTATTCCCACAGACTGTTACAGAAGTACCTGAAGATAAAATTGCGCAATATACGGGATTGATTGATGAATTATCTGAAAATGATGATGTTCAAGACGTTTACGAAGCAGCTGTTTTACCTGAAGATGCTGAATAATTAAATCGATTTCCAAAAAGACTCAATCTTTAAATTAGATTGGGTCTTTTTTCGTATCTTATAAAAAAGGATGTGAAAATATGGAAATTAGTAAGTTATTTGATCAAATAATTGAATTAGCAGTGGAACAGCGTGCTTCTGATATTTACTTTTTGCCGAAAAGCAATAATTATGAAGTTAAAATCCATACAGTTAAAGGTGTAATTCAATTATCTGAAATTTCATTTGAAAAAGCACAAAGAATCATCACTTTTTGTAAATATCAAAGTGGAATGTCAGTTTCAGAGAAACGGCGGCCTCAATTAGGATCATTGTCATACGAGTATCAAAAGATGAATTTAAGAATTCGACTGTCATCGGTGGGAACGTTTAATCATCATGAATCGTTAGTCATGCGAATCATTTATGATAACGGAAACGATGATTGTCAGTTTTTCGAAGAACAAATGCTGAATAAACTAAAAACATTATCGATACAAAGGGGATTGATGATTTTTGCAGGGCCAACGGGATCAGGGAAAACCAGTACGATTTATAAAGTAGCTCGTTCATTACACGAAAATGAGGTCATTATGTCAATTGAAGATCCAGTTGAAATTTTTGAAGACCGATTTTTACAATTAGAAGTTAATGATAAGGCTGACATGAGCTATGCGAACCTCTTAAAAGTTGGCTTACGGCAACGGCCCGATGTTTTTATTATTGGTGAAATTCGGGATGAACAAACAGCTAAAATTGCCGTTCGGGCGGCTTTAAGTGGGCACTTGGTTTTTACGACGGTTCATGCGAAGACACCCGCGGGGGTAGTGCAGCGACTGTTGGAATTAGGTATTAACTATCAACAATTAAAAAGCGCCATTAATTCAGTGGTTTATCAACGATTGCTCCCTAATCTTGCCGGAGATAATCAAGCTTTAATTTCCGTTTTGAGTTTAGAAATGATTGAAAAACAAACCCACGAAATGATTGATTGGAAAGACAAGCTACAACATCTATACGAAAAAGGAGTAATTTCTAATGAAGTTCAGAAGAAATACCAATTTGGATAAGTTGTCATTGCAACAGCAAGTTTTTATTTTTTCGACAATCTCAGAATTAATGAAAATTGGTTTTTCCATTTCACAAGCCTTAGCGTTCATCAGAACGGTTTCAAAAAAGAATCACAAAGTAATTTTGAAGGTCGAACAGGGATTAAAGAGTGGCTATTCGTTACCACAATCAATGAAATTCTTTTTGAATAACGCGATGTACCAACAACTATTGATTGCGGACGAACACGGAAAAATTGAAAATGGAATGCAAGAAATTAGTGATTTTATCCAACTGCGGTTGAAACAAAGCAACAAGATTCGCGATATTGCGATTTATCCATTAATGTTATTTTTCATTTTAATTTTGCTATTAGTGGCGATTAAGTTGTTTGTTTTGCCAGAAACGGATGCGTTAGGCCAACTGAAACCAACCCAAAATTGGCTAACTTATTTAGCCATTGTTTTGTTAGGCTTTGTTAGCATCTTTGGATTTTATCGAGGTAAAGATTTTCTGGCTAAAAAAGCCATTTATAAAGCCAACGTATTAGCCCGGCTGCCCTTATTAGGATCAATTTTCAGTGCCTACTATGAATACTATTTGACCAGTAATCTAGCAATCATGTTACAAAATGGATTAGATTTACGTAAAATCGTTCAAGTTTTTGCCAAATTTAAAGAGCGGACCCTTCTATTTGAAATTGGTCAGGAAATGGATCAATCCTTGAACCAAGGACTTGCCATTGAACAGATTTTTAAACGTTACCACTTTGTTTCTAATGAGCTCGTTATTTTTTTATCAAATGGTAGTACGAATGAGATGTTAGCCAAAAACTTACGGGCTTTGAGTAAATTATGTTTTCAACGGCTCATCAAAAAATCAGAAAAATTAATTAGTTTAATCCAGCCAACTGCTTTTGTAATTATTGGAATTACAATCGTCGTTACGTATTTAAAAATGTTGTTGCCCCTATATCATTCGATGGAGAATATTTATTAATGAAAAAACGAAAAGGTTTTACCCTTATTGAAATGACCGTAGTTATATTTATTATTTCACTTTTGATTTTGATTATTATTCCTAACCTAAGTTCTCAAAAAGACCATGCTAATTCGGTTCACGGAAACGCCATGGTGAACGTGGTACAGACTCAAATTGATGCTTATGAAGATGAACATTCTGATAGCAATGTTACTTTTGACAAACTAGTGGAAACCAATTATCTAACCAAAAAGCAAGCTAAACAAGCAACGGAAGAAAAGATTACCATTCAAGGGAACCATGCCAAAAAGGATTAGACCTGGTTTTACCTTAGTAGAAACCTTAATCGTGCTTGCCATCAGTACCTTGATTATGGCACTTTTAGTTTTTTTAATGGCCATGTTTCCCCAAAAAAATATTCAAGAAAAAGCCTTTTGGCGTTGTTTTGATGAACAATGGAATTCGTCGATTCAAGCTGCCAAAGACCATGGTCAAATTACAGATGTACGGGTTCGTCCAGATAAAAACATTGTGCTTTTTGAGCAATTCAAAAATAATCATTTTGAATATCAACGCGTGCAGATGCCGGACGGTTTACGACCGATTGAGGTTCATGAAATTAGAATTACCGACAAAGGTTTCGTTAAACCTCAAACTTTAAATTGGTATTCACAAAATCGTCACTGTGGAATTCATCAAAAATTTCAATTGGGATGGGGGATTTATTATTGTGAAGATTATTAAACGTTCAGGATTTACCCTCATTGATACCTTAGTGGGTCTTGTAATTATTTGTATGGCCGTTACCTTGTACTTTGAAATGAGTCAAGTTATGAATAATCGATTGAGACAAAGCAATCATAAATTAATGGAAACACGGAGAATCTATGAATTTAAGCATAAATAAATTGAGAAATGGTTTTTCCCTTGTGGAGACCATTTTTTCTTTACTAATTATTTCAATTGCCGTTAGTTTAATTGGCTTTACGTTTCAGCAAATGCGGCAAAATAATTTAAACCAACAGCAAGCCAGTGAAATTTTTCGTTATCTAGATTTAATTGAATCAAAACAGTTCGCGTTTAAAAGTGTGATGATTAAAAATAATCAATTATATTTATACAGTCAAACGGAAAAGAAAAATTATATTGTTAGTCGTTATAAAGATCAAATAAAAATGAAAACAGCGGACGGGGGTTATATGCCGTTAATTTTGCACGTTGAGACTGCAAGTTGGAAAATTCACCAGGATCAGGTGATTTCAACAATTAAATTAGGAGATAAAAATTATGAATTTACCAGTAAGTTACCCAAGGAAAGGTAGTCTCACTTTTATTGCGGTGCTTTTTTTAATGCTAGTTGCTATAGTACTCAACTATCAGTTAAAAACCGCAAATACACAAATTAATTCGAATAATTTAAGAATTAAGCAAATGGAACGAACAATCAAAGACTGAATCTTGAAAAATGTCGATTTTTTCGGTACTATTAACCTTAGATACAAGCTAAAAGGAGCTGAAGATATTGTCTGAAAAAGATACGACAGATTTATATCAAGTCTTTGATCAATCTACTCAAGTATTAATGCAAGCCCTTAATACTTCTTATTTGGATGCTTTCATCGAAACCGCTGATAACCTGATTGATAATGGAACAGTACGTGTTGAAGATGGAGTCCCAAATGAAAAAGTTGTCAAAGAATTGACAGAACTTTATAAGACCGTTGATTATAAAAAGATGGATGCTCCTTCGATTCGTCGAGCAATCCAAATGGCTATGATTAGAGCAATTAAAGTTGATAAAATTCAAGCAATTCACCAAATTACCCCAGATACAATTGCCTATATTATGGGATATTTGATTTTGCGTCTCTATAAAAATCGCGACTCAGTAAAAGTGCTTGATCCAGTAGTTGGATCAGGTAATCTTTTAACTGCCGTGATGAATCAACTTAATTTAGAATTGCACGAACACGTTTCTGGAATTGGGATTGATAATGACGATTCCATGATTTCAGTTGCTAGCATTAGTGCCAAATTACAAAGATTAGATATTGAATTGATTCATCAAGATAGTATTGCTGAAATTGATATTCCAAAGGTTGACTTAGTGGTTGCTGATCTTCCAATTGGTTATTATCCAATCGATGAAAATACAGTCGATTTTGCCACTAAGGCGAGTGACGGTCATTCCTATGTTCACCACCTATTAATCGAACAATCAATTAAACATTTAAAAGATGGTGATTTTGCCGTTTTTCTTGTTCCAAGTAACTTATTTCAAACTAAAGAAGCAAAAGGTTTGTTAAAATGGATGCAAGACTCGGTCTATTTGCAAGGTGTTTTAAATTTACCAAAAGAATTATTTTTAACGGAAAGTGCCCAAAAAGCAATTATGATTTTACAAAAACGTGGTAATGGAGCTAAACAAGCTAAAAAAGTTATGCTTGGAGAATTTCCATCTTTCAAAGATGCCGATGCCTTTCAAAAATTCATGCAAGAAATTGTTGACTGGGAAGAAAAAGATTTATTGGAAAAATAAGGAGAAAATCATGAGTAAAATTATTGCGGTGAATGCTGGTAGTTCAACCTTAAAGTTTAAATTATACGAAATGCCTGAAGAAAAAACTTTAGCTGAAGGGGTTATTGAAAGAATTTCTTTGCCTGATTCACATGTGGAAATTAAATATGGTGATGGCAAGAAATATGAAGAAACTACTGATGTTAAAAATCATGAACAAGCCATTCAAATTCTGTTAGATCAATTGTTAGACCTTGATATTATTAAAGAATATTCAGAAATCAATGGGGTTGGTCATCGGGTAGTTGCTGGTGGTGAATACTTTGATAAATCAGTGATTATTACTCCTGATGTCTTGAAAAAAATTGAAAGTTTAACTGAATTAGCTCCTCTTCATGAACCAGCTAACGTGTTAGGAATTAAAGCTTTTAAGAAAGTTTTACCTGATATTATCAGTGTAGCTGTTTTTGATACTGCCTTTCACGCTACCATTCCTGAAAAGAATTTCTTGTACAGTCTTCCTTATGAATATTACGAAAAATACAGTGCTCGTAAATATGGATTCCACGGAATTAGTTACCGTTACGTAAGTCAACGTGCTGCAGAATTAATTGGCAAACCTGCCGAAGATTTAAAGATGGTAATTATGCATTTAGGTGCTGGTGCTTCAATTTGTGCGGTTAAAAATGGTAAGTCATACGATACTTCAATGGGATTCACACCGGTAACCGGGATTACAATGGCTACACGTTCAGGTGACGTTGATCCTTCATTACTTGCATATGTAATGGAAAAAGAAGGAATGACTGATATCAATGAAATGATTAAAGTTCTTAACACCAAGTCTGGTTTACTTGGAATTTCTGGTGTTTCTGCTGATATGCGTGAAGTTGAAGCAGCTCAAGCAACTGATCCACGTGCTAAAGTCGCTCGTGAAATTTACGTTAACCGGATTATTCGTTACGTTGGTGCTTACATTGCCGAAATGGGTGGTGCGGATGCCATTGTCTTTACTGCTGGTGTTGGTGAAAACAGTATTACCATTCGTAAAGAAATTACCGATGGATTGAACTACTTTGGCATCGGTGTTGATAACGAAAAGAATGATGTTCGTGGCGTTGTTAGAGATATTAGTGCAGCAGATTCAAAGATTAAAACTTTATTAGTTCCAACTGATGAAGAATTAATGATTGTTCGTGACGTTCAAACTTTAGCAAATAAATAAATTTAAATAATTATAGACACTTTTTAAACAAGTGTCTTTTTTATTTAGACAAATAAGTTAAAAACAAGTATAATTTAAGTAATCTATTTGTTAATTTGAAAGGACGTATTTAATTTGGCTGAAAAAAATGAACCAAACATGGAACGAGGCTTAAAAAGCCGCCATGTTCAACTGATTGCGCTTGGAGGAACGATTGGAACTGGACTTTTCTTAGGTGCTGGTAAATCAATTCACTTGGCGGGACCATCAATTTTATTAGCATATTTAGTTGCTGGATTAGCTTGTTTCTTCTTGATGAGAGCTTTAGGTGAATTATTGCTATCACATACTAGCAGTGTTTCATTCATTGATTTTATTGATAAATATCTAGGTAAAAAAACTGGATTTGTTGCAGGATGGACCTATTTAATTTGTTGGATAACGATTGCCATGGCTGAAATTACGGCCGCCGGATTGTACATGCAATTTTGGTATCCTAGTCTTCCAATTTGGGTAACGGCATTATTCTTATTGGTAATTTTGTTCTTTATGAATTCAATTACTGTTTCTGCTTTTGGCGAAACTGAATTCTGGTTTGCAATCATTAAAGTGATTGCTATCTTAGTTCTAATTGGTGTTGGGGTAGTCTTAGTTGCAATTAACTATCAGACCCCAGTTGGTCATGCTTCCGTTAGTAATATCACGAATGGTAGTTTCTTCCCTCATGGATTTGGTGGATTTTTCCTATCTTTCCAAATGGTGGTTTTCAGTTTTGTTGGGGTAGAAATGATTGGGATGACAGCTTCAGAAACTAAAGATCCACAAAAAATCATTCCTAAATGTATTAACGATGTTCCCGTTCGAATTATCTTATTCTATATTGGGGCATTAGTGGCCTTGATGTGTATCTATCCATGGACGTATGTTTCCCCTGATTCAAGTCCGTTTGTCCAAGTTTTCCAAGGAATTGGAATCAAATCAGCCGCAGCCATTGTGAACTTCGTAGTGCTTACAGCTGCAGCTTCGGCTTGTAATAGTGCCGTGTTCACCACTGGAAGAATGTTATATTCACTTACTTCTGGTAGCAAAAACAAATTTGCTAAAAAATTAGGAACGCTTTCAAAACGTGGGCTTCCAAGTAACGCGATTCTGTTATGTACGTTATTGATTGCTTTATCAGTTATTCTTGATATTATTATGCCAACTGGGGTATTTGATTTTATTTCTAGTGTGGCAACGACTTGTTTCTTATTCATTTGGTCATTAATTGTAGTAACACATTACAAATATCGTAAATCATTGAGTACGGAAGAAACTAAGGCCTTGCCATTTAAGATGCCATTATTCCCATACTCTAACTTATTTGTAATTGCCTTTATGGTAATGGTTTCAATTGTCCTTCTTTTCCAAGTCTCAACTTTAATTGCCTTAGTTGGTTCGGTAGTTTGGTTAATCGGAATGTATTTATTTGCAAATTATAAAGTTCAATAATGTTAATTGATTAAGAGGCAAATGATGAAAAAATTATCAAAGCAATGGTTAGCTCAATTACCACTCACCAATATTAAAAGCTTAAAACCAGTTGCTGGTGGTGATATTAATGATTCCTACGAAGTGATTAGTGATGAAGGACGGCTGTTTTTAAAAGCCCAACCTAAGCGGGGGAAAGCATTTTTTGCTCATGAAGTAGAAGGAATTAAATTATTGTCACAAGCAGCCAATGTTCCCACGGTAATTGATTACGGGGAAATTGACCATGATGGTTTTTTACTCTTAGCTTGGATTGAGGTTGGAACTGGTAACCAGTATGAATTGGGAAAAATGGTTGCCAAAGTCCACCAAATTCACCAGCAAAAATTTGGATTGGATCATAACTTTACGGCTAGTAAATTCCCAAAAATTAATACGTGGCAAACGAGTTGGTCTAGGTTCTATATTGCTCAACGACTAGAACCATTGATTAAACTTGCTAAAGAAAGCGGCCATTGGAATCAATTTCGTGAGACGCATTATCGAATTTTAAAACAGCAAGTCATTGATTATGACCAAAACCATGAAATCATCCCTAGTCTTTTGCATGGTGATTTATGGATTGGAAATGCAATTTTTACCGCTAATCAGCAACCAATGTTAATTGATCCAGATGTTTTTTACGGTGATCGTGAATTTGACCTTGGAATTACCACTGTCTTTGGTGGCTTTAATGATGATTTTTATCAGGGCTATAATGATACGTATCCATTAGAACCAGGTTTTGAAAACCGGGTTGGATGGTACCAATTTTATTATGCTTTAATGCATGTCTATTATTTTGGCGAAAGCTATGGATCATTATTAGATCGAATTTTGGCTTCGTTTGAGTAAGTAATCAAATAATTTTAATAGAGGTGCTCATCTGCTGTTTTGGGATGAGGCCTTTTTGTCTGTTTAAAATTTTGAGAGATGGTAAAATTAGTAGAGATGCTAGAAAAGGGGAATGAAGATGAAAGCTAAAGTAGCTATTTTACATACTAATGATTTACATTCGCATTTTGAAAACTTCCCTAAGATTAAACGGTTTATGCAAAGTAAAACTGAAGCACTGGAAGCTGAGGACTATACGGTTTTTCGCGTTGATGATGGTGATGCCATGGATCGGTCAAACTCATTGACTGATGTTACTAATGGACAAGTTAATGTTAGCCTTTTAAATCAACTTCATTATCATGTTGCTACAATTGGAAATAATGAGGTTTTAACCAATTCCCATGCGGATTTGGAACATTTATACGATAAATCTAATTTTAAAGTTATTTTAGATAACGTTGATGATCAGCTATCCCACAAGACCCCGAAATGGGCCGAAAAATATGCTGATTACGTCTTACCAAATGGTTCTAAAATTAGATTTATGGCATTAACTTTTCCTTATCCAACTTTTAAAATGCTTGGTTGGGATGTCCATCCGGTATACGAAACCATTGCTGATTGTGTTCAAAAGTGGAGCGGTGATTATGATGTTTTGGTATTACTTTCACATCTAGGGATTAATTATGATCGTGAAATTGCCAAGCGATTTCCAGAAATTTCCATTATTATCGGCGGACATACCCATCATTTATTACCAACTGGGAAGATGGTTAACCAGACGTTGTTAACGGCAGCGGAAAAATGGGGGCATTATGTCGGGGTAATTACTTTTGATATCGACGGGAAAACGATTTCTAATCGTCATGCTGAAGTGGTTAAAACGAGTGAATTAGCGGTGGAACCTGGAGATGAAAAATGGATTGCGGAAGTTAAAGAGAAGGGAACGGCCATGCTAGCTACCCAAAAAATTGCTGATTTACCCCATCCCTTAACGACCGCGTTAGAGTCAGATAATGATATGATTAAGACTGGCTTAAAGGCACTAGAAGCGTATACCGAAACGGAAGCGGCTGTTTTAAATACGGGTCTATTTTTGAAGGACCTCCCTAAGGGAATCGTTGATATGAGTCAGATTCAACAAGTGCTTCCACACAATATTCATGCAATGAAAACAGAACTGTGGGGCTTTGATTTGATTCGTCTCATTCAAGAAATGGAAAAAAATAAAAAGTTCTTGATCCATTTTGTACAAAAAGGAATGGGCTTTCGGGGCTTAAACTTTGGTTTATTAGTTTATTCTGGAATTAGTTATGATGCTAAGCAGAAAAAGGTCTTTTGGCATGATAAACCGGTTAAGTTATTTAAAAAATATAAAATTGGTTTAATTGATCATTATGAATTTATTCCGTTTTTCCCTACCGTTGCAATTGCTGGGAAGAATAAAATTTATTTTGAAGGAACTTTAAAACAAATTTTTGCTGAATATTTAGCAAAAAAATATCCGATAAGGAATGAAAAAAATGAAACATAGTGAAATTGAAGAATTAATTGAAACTCGCAGAGATACTCGGACTAAATTTGCTGATATAAAAAAGGTTGACGAAAATACCTTAAAAATTAACGGCCATTTATATAATTTAATCGTGAATAAGAACGATGGTTTTGAATTAGGGCAATTTGAAAATGCTTTTAATCCAATTTTTACGCATTATGATTACATCGTGGGTGATATTGGCTATGGTCAGTTACGCTTAAAGGGCTTTTATGAAGATAAACGCAACGTTGAAAGTGATTTGAAAAAGAGTGCTATTGAAGATTATTTGATTGATTATTGTAATTTTGGTTCTAGTTATTTTGTTTTGCATAATCTTGAAGCAAGCAAAGTAAGTGAGCTTAAAAAAAATATTCCGCACGTTCGTAAACGTAATCATCAACCTAACGTACGGAAAAATCATGATAATAAACCAAAGCATCAAGCAGCAAGACCAGTTAAACAAAATCGCCATCGTAAATTTACAATTCGGCAAAAAGGTGAGGATTAGTATTCATGAAAAAGTATAAAGGCTATTTAATTGATCTCGATGGAACTATTTACCAAGGTAAAATTAAGATTCCAGCAGCACGAAGGTTTGTCGAACGCTTGCAAGCAAATAAGCTTCCTTTTTTATTTGTGACGAATAATACCACTAAACAGCCAGCTGATGTAGTTAAAAATTTAGCTGATAATCACGATATTTTTGTCACTGAAAGCAACGTTTATACCTCAGGACAAGCCACTACTGAATATTTGCTTAATGATGCTAAACAGCATCACTTGACAAAAAGCGCTTATGTAATTGGAGAAGTGGGGCTAAAACAATTGCTAACCGAAAGTGGATTTGATTTATATTCCACTAATCCTAGTTATGTAGTGGTAGCTTTAGATCGAGATTTAACCTACCAAAAACTGGCACAAGCAGTGCTTTATGTGAATGCAGGCGTTAAATTTATTGGGACCAATGCAGATACTTTAATCCCTAGTGAGCAAGGGATGATTCCAAGTGCTGGCTCAATTATTGATTCGGTCCGGTATGCGACCCAAACCGACCCATTCATTATTGGAAAACCCAACGATTTAATTGTCAATAATGCAGTAAAACGAATGGGCTTACAAAAAGATGAAGTAGTTATGGTCGGGGATAACTATGATACTGATATTTCTGCTGGAATTAAAGCTGGCGTCGATACTTTATTAGTGTATTCTGGAGTTTCAAAACGGGAAGAAATTGCTAAATTAGACCAAAAACCGACGAGTGAGATTGATAACTTTGATGAATGGATTTTATAATAAACGAGATTACGTGCTCTTAACGATGATTGTGTTATTTTCAATCACGTTGAGCACTTTTTTCGTAACTAACGCTAGTTTTATTTATGAATTAGTAATTAGATATTTGAATTTGACCGTAAAATATCAGGTTTCCAATCAAATTTTGTTACATAATTTGAGAGTAATGACTGATTTTATTCAAAATCCATTTGCTAAAGGAATGAATTTAGCTCATTATCACTTGTCTAGAGGCGCATATGAGCATTTTACGGATGTACGTAAACTAGTCATGCTAAATCATTTTACATTGGCTATGAGTGGGATTTATTTAATCGTGGCTTGGTTTAAAAAAACAATTCAGCAACAATTGTGGAAATTGACGGATTATTTGAAACGAGTTTTAGTTATGATTGGACTCATCATGCTAATTTGTCTAATTGATTTTAATGATATTTTCATTTATTTACATCGCTTAGTTTTTCCTAATCATAATTGGGTATTTAATCCCCAAAAGGATCCCATCATTAAGGTTTTACCAGATCAGTATTTTTTATTTTGTTTTGCGGTCTGGTTTGGCTTGTTGATTTTGTTATTACTCGGGTTTTATGGTTATGGAAAATTGCAAATAAAAAAGAACAGGCCCTAGGCTTGTTCTTTTTTGCTATTAAGATGACTTTTAACGATTCCAACGATGACGGGAATTAATGAAATTAAAATAATTGAAATTACAACAACTGAGAAATGTTCTTGTACGAAGGGAATGTTACCAAAGAAATAACCACCACCGCAACAAAGGGCCACCCAGGCGAAACAAGCAGTTAAATTGTATCTGATGAACTTACTGTAGCTGTAATCGCTACTAGCAGCAACGAAGGGGGCAAATGTTCTGACAATTGGCATAAAACGGGCGATGAAAATTGCCACTGCTCCATATTTGTCAAAGAAAGTACGGGCATGTTCAAAATCTTTTTTCTTAATAAATCTGCTAAGAAAACGATTTTCGGTAATTGCCATTCCAACTTTCTTTCCAATGAAAAAGTTCAATGAGTCACCAGTTATGGAAGCAATTAGGAATAAAATAATAAAAATCCAAATGTTCAGCCCATATTTAGGGTTAGCCGATAAAGCTGCTGCCGCAAAAAGTAGGGAATCTCCAGGTAGAAATGGAAGAATGACAGCTCCAGTTTCTACTAAGATAATCAGAAATAAAATAAGATAGGTCCAATCACCAAAGTTATTAACAATGGTAATTAAATGTTTATCAATGTGTAAAACAAAGTCAATCAATGTGCTCATATTAGGTATAAATCTCCATTCATAAATGTCTTTTATGCAATACTTATATTCTAACAAACAATTGCAGGCATAAAAATTAAATTTGCTTAAATTTATTTGAAAAAAATATTGACTCATTCAATCATTATTGGTAATATTATTTATGCCGGTGAGGGAAGTCGTAAGACTTTTACCTCAAAGATTATTTTAAAAATAATCCTTGACGATTTACTTCTCAACGTGTTATTATTATGTAGTTGTCTGATGAGACAATTAACATTGACTTGTTATTCCGACATAGCTCAGTTGGTAGAGCACCTGACTGTTAATCAGGTTGTCGACGGTTCGAGCCCGCCTGTCGGAGTATTGTATTATGGAGAGTTGTCCGAGTTGGCCGAAGGAGCATCATTGGAAATGATGTAAACGGATGAACGTCTGTTTCGAGGGTTCGAATCCCTCACTCTCCGTAAGAATAATTATTAGTATGACCCGCTGGTCAAGTGGTTAAGACACTGCCCTTTCACGGCAGTAACATGGGTTCGAATCCCGTGCGGGTCATTTTGGAAGATTAGCTCAGCTGGGAGAGCATCTGCCTTACAAGCAGGAGGTCACAGGTTCGATCCCTGTATCTTCCATATATTTTGGTCCGTTGGTCCAGTCGGTTTAAGACGCCTGCCTGTCACGCAGGAGATCACGAGTTCGAGTCTCGTACGGACCGTTGTTGCAGGTTATGCAACTATAAAATTAAATAAACAGCATAAACATAAATGGTATGGCTCTGTAGCTCAGTTGGTAGAGCAACGGATTGAAGCTCCGTGTGTCGGCAGTTCGATTCTGTCCAGCGCCATTTATGGAGGGGTAGCGAAGTCTGGCTAAACGCGGCGGACTGTAAATCCGCTCCTTCGGGTTCGGTGGTTCGAATCCACTCCCCTCCATTAATAGGGATGTAGTATAACGGTAGTACCTCGGTCTCCAAAACCGCTAGTGCGGGTTCGATTCCTGTCATCCCTGTTTATGATGTTATGGCGGTAGTGGTGAAGTGGTTAACACATCGGTTTGTGGTACCGACACGCGTGGGTTCGATTCCCATCTACCGCCCTTTTGATTGTCTTGCATTAGTGCAAGAAGAGGGCAATTGATTCAAATGATTTATGGCGGTATAGCCAAGTGGTAAGGCAGAGGTCTGCAAAACCTTTATCGTCGGTTCAAATCCGACTACCGCCTTAGTATTGTCACAATCAAGTAAGCTCTTGCCGAGATGGCGGAATTGGCAGACGCGCTGGACTCAAAATCCAGTGATCATTGCGATCGTGCGGGTTCGACCCCCGCTCTCGGCATAAATAAGTTTTTCAAAGGCTTTGTATAAACGGTAAAACGTTGATACAGAGCCTTTTTTGTTTGCTGACGTTTGTGGAAGTTCTTAAGTTTGTACACCAAATGCACACCAAAATAAAAACACTTTCCATTAATAGGAAGTGTTTTATATCTTATAGTTTATTTAAAATTGATGCTATTTAATCATTAGCACGATTTTTATATTCATCAATTAAATAGGAATATTTTTTAGTAGTGGTCCCAATATCTGAATGTCCAAGTCTTTTACTGATAATATAAATATCTACATGATGATAAAGTAAGTAGGCAACGTGGGTATGTCTTAATGAGTGAAAATGAAATCCTTGTTTATTATATCAAGTTTTTTTAAGCTTTCTCTTAAAACCTTGTTTACGGCATTTGAAGTAGGGATAGTGCCAAACTGATTAACAAAGATTGCATCTGAATTAGATGATTTTAATTCTTTAATCAATTCAATCATTTCCGGATTAACTCTAATAGTCGGCGTTTTTAACTGTTTCAACCGTATTTATTCTTATCCTAAACGTTGATTTAATGGAATCCTTAAAAATTAACATGGTATAAGATAGAATAAAAAAGATTTCAATGTGTACAATCTGTGTACACAAGTTAGACGCTAATCAATTCTAGCTTTCCACGTTTTCTTATAGCTGCCATGTAATATCATTCTAGAACGTACGTTCTCTAAAATGTGTAAAAAATAAAAAGCCACAAAAATGACTAATTATTTTATTTGATTAATTTAACTTGTAAACCTTTTGACCTATAACGTTGTTATCGTACCCTTTAGTTGCTTTTAAAGTTACAGGTGTCTTATCATCTGATAATTCATAAGATACAGCATTTTCAACAGTACCGTTCTTTTTTATTTGTGCAATTTGTGATTCTGAATATGCTTCATCAGGTAATGGACCGGTTTTTAATTCATTTAATTTGTTTTTATCATTATCTTGGTAAACATGAAAAATTGCGTCCCATGCTGAAATTGGATCTATATCCTTATCAGATAAATTAGTAGCTTTATACCAAAAAGCAATCAATGGTTTTTGACCATCTTCATTTCCTTTTTCTCCAGGATTTATAACTTTTGTTTTAGTAATTTCAACCTTGACATCATGTAACTTAGCGGTTTTTCCATCAAAGTAATACTTTTCTTGCTTAGGTTTATTTAACGTTTCACTCTTGCTTGATGATTTACTAGAGCTATTCGTCGAACAACCAACTAAGGTAATTGAAACTAGTAGTACAGTTGAAAATAATAATAGTGTTTTCTTCATAATTTAATTTTCCGTATAGTTTTGGACTATCACGTAGGGTTAGCATAATTAATTATCTTAAAGACTTTCTATATCCAGCAGCTTCTGCTTCGGCAGGTGAATTGAAGTAAACAATGTTGTTTGAACTCATACGATAATTTTGTTGGTCATCTAAGTGGTAAATATGTGTTTTAGAATTTCCAACTACTTTTTGACTTTGAGCGGAATCAGTGTCGCCAGATTGAAAATTATTTTTAGATTGATTATTTTCACTTGGCTTATCTAAATTAGAATTATTGGAACTGGTATCATTACTAGATGTATTTGAATTTGATTCATCATCAGATTTATTATCTGTTTCAATATCATCTAAATGTAATTTATCAATTGCATATTTAGCTTCGTCCGGAGTGTATTTATCACCGGATTCAGATGTTAGTTGTTGATATACTTCTTTCGCAGACATTTTCTTGTCATTTGAATACGTTTTAGCAGACGTAACAGCTGCATCTTTATAATCATCTTCACTGATTTTATTTATAGCATATGTAGCAGCTTCAGGATTAAATTTACCTCCAGATTTAGAAGTTAGCTGTTCATATAGTCCTTTTTTAGACAGTCCACTGTTTGACATATATTTTCTAGCTGACTTGTACGCATTATCGTCTTCACTATGTACTTTAGCTTTTGCTACATTATTTTTGCTACTAACATCTTTCTTGGTGTTTTTTTTATTATCATTAGACTTTTTCTTTGAACTTATTTTCTCAGTTTTATTTTTTGAACTAGAGGTATTCTTTTTATCATCGTTACCACTAGCACCTACAAATATAAATATAATAATTACTGCTAATAACCAAAACCACCATCTCTTATAAAACTTTTTCTTTGTTCTTTTTTCAGACATATTGTCCTCCTTTGTATCAGCTTTTAATGTGAATCAGTTTTGCACATATTATCAATAGCATCTTTTTTTGATTATAACAAAAAGAGTTTATTAAAATAAGTTTATTTAAACAATATATTAGTTAAAAAATGAAAAGTTTACGTATATGAATATTAGGAATATTGTTTTATTTTTTGTATCTACTTTAATGTTAAAAGTTTGAAACAGATTATTAATAATTAAAATTGCTTATTGTTGAATTTAATCACCAATAATGATAGATTTTACTTATATCAATGAAACTAAAATTTGGAGGTAATTTTACCATGAAAAATTTATTATTAGGATTAAGCTTAGCTGGTAACTTAGCATTAGGATACACTTTATTAAAGAAAACTGATGCCTTAGCTGAATTAAATGAAAAGGCTGATACTTTAAGTGACCAACTTCAAGGAAAAGCAGAACAAGTTAAGGGTGCACTTACTGGAGATACTTCAGACAAAATTAGTGGAAACTTAAAGAGTGCAAAGGGTGACCTTAAAGAAAAAGCTGCAGATCTTAAAGATGAATTAGAAGACTAATCATTCAAAACGAAAGCATCGACATTAATTTGTTAGGTGTTTTTATTTTTTAATCAATTTCATAAAAATAAGAGCCTAGACTTTCTGATTGATTACAGAAAGTCTAGGCTCTTTAACTTATAGTGCATAATGAACTTGAATTGCTTTTCCAATGATTTTACCAGGATTATTTTTGTTTAAAATAATTGGTCTATATTCAGGATCCTTATTGTCAGGCACGAGAATTACTTGGTCGCCTTGATACTGAACCCGCTTTAAAGTTGTCTCATTGTCATTTAATAAAACGGCTGCGATTTCACCACTTTCAACTTCAGGTTGTTGGTGAATTAAAACAAGCGCTCCATCATGAATGGTAGGATACATGGAATCTCCGTCACACCGTAACCAAAAATTATTTCCCTCTGGCAAAACTTTTGAGGAGATGGGAATGTAGCCTTCAATATTTTGTTTAGCTAAGATGGGAGAACCACATGCAATTTCACCTAAAATTGGTAAGTTAGTCATTTCAGCTGCATTATAAATAATCGCATTTTTAGGAATATAATCTTTATCCTGATACTTATCAGATAACTTTGAAATAGGGACCTTTAAAACGGCCGCTAGTTTTTCTAAAGTCTTTAATTTTGGTTCCACTCCTTGATTATAGCGATACAGAGCATTTTCACTCATACCAGCTTTTTCAGCTAACTTGATTAGGCTTAAATCACGTTGACTCGCATAATATTTTAAATTTTCAAAAGTTGACATATTTGGTTTGCGTCCTTTTATAAACAAACTATACAAAATCACACAAAAACCTTGTGGTAATTTATTACACAGTGTAATATATATTGTAAGTTATTAATCAATGAATTTATTAAGAATAAATAGTGATTATCAGAATAGTTTTGTCGCGTAAACAGTTACTATAATGGTAATTACTTGCTTATTTGTTATGAACTTATACTACATTGTGTAGTGTAACATTGTCAATAACTTAATCAATAAATTACAAAGAAGAGGGATGAAAATGGAAGAAAAAGCAGCACAAGAAAGCTTTCAAAAGATTACTGATGAAATCAAAAAGAAGCTAATTGATCGTCATATGACCCAAGTTGAACTAGGTAAGTTAATTAATGAAAAACCAGTTCAGTTGAACCGTGCCATTAAAGGTTATATGAACCCCCAATCAATTAAAATTCGTGAAAAAGTTTATAAGGTTTTAGACATCAAAGATGAAAGTTAGGTTACGTTACATAAATTTTTAGTTTAGTAAAAAAGTGGCTGAACTCAATTGAGAACAGTCACTTTTGGTTTGCAATTATTAATTTAAATAAATCATGTAAGCATTTTTCAAAGAGGTTACCAATAATACCCAGAATAAAACATACATTGATTTTTCCGTGAAGCCACCAACCTTATAATGGAAGAGGTGGCTATGTTTAGTGTTATGCTTTAAGACAAATGGGTACCAAATATCAACTCTATTAGCTGACCAACTATCCTCAATAATGTGAATTAACATTCCGATTGAAATCCCAAATACACATACCGCAACGTAAAAATAATGTGATTCTAGTAAAAGACTGATATACATGAATAAGAATACGTTCCAGATGGTATGGGTAAAGCCACGATGCTTAACGTTGATGAAAAAATGGTTATAGAAAAAACCAAAAACAGTGGTTTTATTTAGTTCACTATTACGAGAATCGATGTCAGGTAAGAGACTACCGAGACCAACCGAAGCGAAAATAAGGGTGGTAATCAAAATCGGTACTGTAACATGATTAGTTTCAGAATAATAATTTACAGCAGTTAAAGCAATTGCTTCAGATGATACCAAGTGTGTTTTTCCTAACATTTTCTCTTCCTATTTTAATTTAACTCGATTATACGTTTGCTACCCTTATTATAAGCCGTATATCAACGTTTGTGTATCTTTTCCAAAATAAAAACACCTAATAAAACCAATTTTAAGGCTTTATTAAGTGTTTTAGAATTAAATTACCCGTACGAGACTCGAACTCGTAACTCCGCCTTGAGAGGGCGACGTCTTAAACCAGTTTGACCAACGGGCAATGATATAACAAATTTAATTTTACGCATATAATTCACTTGTGTCAACGCTGATTTCAAATTGACATAGCTATTTAATCATTGTAAGATTATTATTGTAATTTATTGGGCATTAGCCAAATTGGTAAGGCAGTGGACTCTGAATCCATAATGTGCAGGTTCGAATCCCGCATGCCCAATTTACATTTTCTAAATCAAAAGCGATATCCAATTACGGGTATCGCTTTTTTGTTATGATAATTAAAAGTAAACCATTATAATGTGATTAATAGGGGTGATAGATATGAGTTTTGAAAAAGTTAAAGGTTTAATTAACCAAATGATTAATGATGAAGTGGTTCCAGGAGCTTCATATTCTTTTATTACTGGATTGAACGTTGAAGATCATGTGGCTGGATATAAACAATTAAAGCCAACTAAAAAGATTTTGCCACAAAATCAATTATATGACGTTGCTTCCATGACTAAGGTAATGGGAACGGTTCCGGTAATTATGCAGTTATTGGAAGAACAAAAAATTGGAATTGATGATTCAATTACGTATTATTTACCCGAGTGGAAATTTCCAAAAGTTACCATTCGCCATCTATTAACGCACACATCCGATATTGAGGGATACATACCAAACCGCAATGAAATGAATATGAATCAGTTACGCGAAGCACTCTTAGGCCTTCATCCGGGTGCTAACCTAGGAAAAGAAATGAAATATCAAGACGTTAATTATATTTTCCTAGGTTGGATTGCCGGAGTAGTGACCGGATTACCAATTCAACCTCTCATTATGCACATGGTTTTAAAACCGCTAGGAATGATTGACTCAACTTTTTATCCGGATGCTAGAAGAACGGTTCCAACTACTTATGATGAAGAAACTGGGATGAATCGCGTGGCTAAAGTTCATGATCCTAAAGCACAGATTTTAGGTTCCGACTGTGGTTCAGCTGGTTTATTTAGTTCTCAACGTGATTTTGATAAATTTGCCCAATGGATGTTGCAATTAACCCAACCCGGTAAAGTTTATACACCAGCGATGTTTGATGCAATGTTTTGTGATCAAACTCCCATGCAAAATGGCACTCGGACTTTTGGTTGGAAACTAGATGATTATGAAGGTCATTCATATATCTATCAAACTGGATATACAGGAATTTTGATGATCTTAGTTCGTGAACGGAAGAGTGCTTTTACCTTCCTATCTAATCGCGTGCACCCAGATGTCAGCGAACGTTTTATTGCTGCTAGACAAGATTTGATTGATGCTTATTTAGCAGACTTATTTGATTAAATTAATTAAAAATATTAAAATTTCATTAAACTGATAGTTTCATTTTTCACAATAAATAATGATATCGAGGTAAATAGAATGCAGAAACCACCATATAATCTTGGATTAGATATTGGAACCAGTTCCGTCGGTTGGGCGGTTACCGGTTTAGACAACCGGTTATTACATATTAAAGGACATAACGGAATTGGGGTTCGTTTATTTAAAGAAGGTCAATCAGCTGCTGAAAGACGGGGATTTAGAACGAGCAGAAGACGATTAGCACGGCGAAAATGGAGGTTGCGTTTATTAAACGAAATTTTTGCTGATGAAATTGCCAAAGTTGACCCCAGTTTTTTTGCGAGATTGAAACAATCAAATGTATCTCCTAGAGATCCCAACAAAACGATGTTTGGCAATATCTTATTTGATGATGAGAATTTAAATGATAAAAGTTTCCATCATGATTACAAAACCATTTATCATTTACGACAAGCCATTATTGATAACCCAGATAAGCAATTTGATATTAGATTAATTTATTTGGCTATGCATCATATTATTAAATATCGTGGTCATTTTTTGAATCAAGCCAACGTTCAAGATTTTAAAGGTGGCAAAATCGACTTAGAAAAATCATTTAAGGCTTTGAATGATGTTTTTGAAGCACAAGGACGAGATTTGCGTCTAGTAACGAAAGATGTAAATCAATATGTGAAAGTCCTTAGTGATAATGCAAAGACAAAATCTGATCGACAAAAAGAATTAGCAAAAGTACTCTATATGTCAATTGATAAAGATTTAGATAAAACCAATAAAAAAGTTACTACCGAAATCCTTAAAGCAATTTTAGGAAATAAAGCTCAATTTAACGTGATTTTTGGAATTGACGCGGAAAATCCTAAGGAATGGAAGTTAACGTTTGATAGTGATGATTTTGACGATAAGCTTGATGAATTATCGTCTCAAATGACTGATGAAGCAGGAGAAATTCTTTTAATTTTGAAGGAGTTATACTTCGCTTTGAATTTATCTGACATTTTAAATAACTCGGTTACTAATAAAAATGCCAAAACTTTATCTGGAGCAATGATTAATCGTTATAATGACCATAAAGAACAACTGGAAATGTTAAAACAGGTCATTGCTAATTCAGATAAAGAGCAGGCTAAAGCATTAAAAGCAGCATATGCTGCCTATATTGATGGGGAAAACAACAAAAAGATTTCTTTTGAAGATCTCAAGAAGCGAATTCAAAAGAATTTAGATGATTCAGAAACTGCAAAGAAAATTGATGATTTATTAGATCATGATTACTTTTTACCTAAGCAACGCTCTAAAGAGAACGGTTCAATTCCACATCAACTGCAACAACAAGAATTGGATAAAATTATTGAAAGTCAAAAACAATATTATCCATTTTTAGGAGAATTAAATCCAAATGAAAAACGTAGTCGCCAAGCTAAATATAAATTAGATGAACTAGTGGCATTCCGAGTTCCTTATTACGTTGGTCCGATGATTGAAGCTACTGATAGTAACAAAACCAACAATGGAAAATTTGCCTGGATGATTAAAAATGATAATATTTCAGATAAACTTAAAAAAGAAGAAATTACTCCTTGGAACTTTGATGAAAAGGTTGATCGAACTGAAACAGCTACTAAGTTCATAACTAGAATGACCACGACTGATACCTATCTAATTGGTGAACCAGTGTTACCTAAAAATAGTTTGTTATACCAAAAGTTTGTGGTTTTAAATGAATTAAATAACTTAAAAATTAACAAGAAACCAATCACTCCAGAACAAAAGCAGTATATTTTTGAACACGTGATGAAGAAAAACAAACGGGTTTCTTTGAAAAAAATTGCGGATGCCTTAGTAATTAATGGTGATTATCTCTATGCTCCTGAGATAACAGGAACAACTGATCAAAAGAGCATGAATAATGGTCTTTCAACCTACATTGACTTAGCTAAAATCTTTGGTGCTGAATTAAATGACATCAATAAAAATGATGATTTTGAAAAAATAATTGAATGGTCAACTATTTTTGAAGACCAACATATTTTTGCTTTGAAATTAAAAGAAATTGAATGGCTGACTGAAGAACAACGTAATCAAGTTGTTAAACTTCGTTATCAAGGTTGGGGTAAATTATCTAGAAAATTACTGACAGAATTTCATGATGAAAATGGTCAGAGAATCATCGATTTATTATGGGATTCCAGTCAAAACTTTATGCAGATTGTTAACCAAAGTTCATTTAAGCAGGAAATTGCTGATTTCAATGGTGAAAATCTAGAAGAAAAAGATTTAAAGGATGTTATCAATCAGCTCTATACTTCACCCCAAAATAAAAAAGCCATTCGCCAAGTACTGTTAGTGGTCGATGACATTATTAAGGCTGTAGGTTATGAGCCCGCTAATATTATGATGGAATTTGCTCGTGAGGATTCTAATGATCATCGTTTAACTAATTCAAGAAGTCGTCAATTAGAAAATGTTTATAAAACGATTACTAATAGCTGGTTTGACGATGATAGTGTTAAAACTGAATTAAAAGATAAGATTAGAGATAAAGCTAAGTTTACTGATCGTTTATATCTTTACTTTACCCAAGGGGGGAAAGATTTATACACTGGTGAACCCTTAGATATTGATAATTTATCTAATTATCAAATTGATCATATTTTGCCTCAATCATTTATTTTAGATAATTCATTGGATAATCGAGTACTTACTTCTATTAGAAATAATCAAATTAAAAAAGATAACTTACCGGGAGAATTCTTTGGTCCCAAAATGCATACTTTTTGGAAGCAATTGAAAGAAGCTCATTTGATTAGCAACAAAAAATACTATAATTTGATGCTTACACCTAATTTGATTAGTAAATTTAATAATCAAGGTCGGTTTATTAACCGTCAGTTAGTCGAAACCAGACAAGTAATTAAATTAGCAGCAGAGATTCTTCATAATCGTTATTCTGAAGATAATGATAATCAAACAAATGTTGTGACGGTTAAAGCCAATTTAACTCATCATATGCGAGAAAAATTCAATTTTTATAAGAATCGAAATGTTAATGATTATCATCATGCCTTTGATGCATACTTAACGGCTTTTGTGGGTAATTGGCTTTTACAACAATATCCTAAATTGAAACCTTACTTTGTCTATGGGGATTTTGCTAAAACAGAGCTTAATAATCTAAAATCATTCAATATGCTTTATAAATTTGAACAAGCACATCAACTAGATGATAAAAATGGTCAGATTTCTAAAGATACGGATGCTTTATTAGGTTATATGAAAAAGGTCTATCATTTCAAGAAGATGTTAGTTACTAAAGAATTAGAAACTAATCATGGGGCATTATTCAAACAAACGCTTTATCCTGCACCAAGAAATGATAGCGCTAAAAGAACTTTAATTGATGCCAAAAATAATCGGGCATCTGAAATTTATGGTGGTTATTCTAATAAATCATCTGCTTTTATTGTGTTAGTTAAGGTAAAAAAAGGAAAAATGTATGAATACCGATTATCTGATGTTCCAATCGCTGACTTAACGAAAATTGATGAGAAACATGATTTTGAATCAGTAGTTAATGATGCAGTTAAACCACAGTTTACTAACAGTAAAGGAAAAACAGCTGAATACCGAATTCTAAAATCAAAAGTATTCATTAATCAACTGGTTCAAGATGGGTTTGAAATATTTACGTTAGGTAGCAAATCTTACAAACATAATGCCCAACAGCTAGTCTTGTCAGATGAAAGTATGCATACATTAGTAAAACCTAAAAATGAATTAACTATCGATGAATTGATAGATGTTTTTAATGAGATCGTTGATACAGCTTTTACCTTTTTTGGATTATATGACTGGGGAGGTTTAACTGAAATTAAACGAAATGTTTATTATGACTTTGATAACGTTGATGAATTGAAGGAGATTATAGATAAACTTTTAATTGGTTTACATGCTAATGCAGAAATTGTAGATTTTTCTAAAATTGGGTTATCTCGTTATTTTGGTAGGTTTACATTAACTGCAGGAATAAAATTAAGTGACAATGCAAAACTAATTTATCAATCGCCAACTGGTTTATTTTCAAGAACAGTAAAGATTTCTGATCTTTAATTGCAAAACAAAAAGGAAGCTAGCGGATAGCTTCCTTTTCTTATATGTATGGCCCTTAAGGGCTCAGAAGATAAAACTTGGCATAAAGCCTTGTTTGATTTTAACTCAGTACGTCATTCTAATGAGATTAAAATGCTGGCATTCCAACCAACACAATAAATATAAACAATATCTATGATATTGTCAAGGAGAAGACAGATGGGTTGGAGAACAGTAGTAATAACGCAACATGCAAAAATTTCTTATTCTGGAAGGCGCCTAATTGTTCAAACTAATAGTAAAATCAATGAAATTCCAATTGATGATATTGAAGTTTTATTGATTAGTACGACACAAGCGGTTATAACAGCACGTGCCATAGCTGAATTGGCAGAAAATTCAGCAAAAGTTATTTTTTCAGATAAAACGGGACAACCAATTACGGAAACCAATAATTATTTGCCGAATAATCGTTCTTATTTATTATTGGAAAAGCAGTTTAATTGGGATGATGATCGTAAAGAAATGCTATGGACATGGATTGCTACGGAAAAAATGAAAATGCAAATTGAAGTTTTACAAAAACAAAAAATTGATACTGAAGAATTGGATTATGAATTCGCTAAGATTGAAATTAATGACCTTACTAATCGTGAAGCAGTCATTGCGAGAAAATATTTCCCACTTCTTTTTGAAGATGGTTTTGGTAGACGTGATTTCAATCCATATAATGCTGCTTTGAATTATGGATATTCAATTTTACTTTCTTTTGTAGATTTAAATATTAGTGTTGCTGGCTATCTAACCCAATTAGGAATTCATCACCATAGCGATGAAAATCAATTTAATTTAGGCTCTGATCTAATGGAACCATTTCGTCCCATCATCGATTTGTGGGTTAGTAATCAAGAAATTAAAGAATTAACTCCCGATATAAAGTATGGCTTGATTGATTTGTTTAATCTAGAAATTAAATTTAACGGGAAAAACACCATTTTTCGAAATGCTATTAAATCTCATGTACAAAATTGCTTGAAATATTTATCTGGGGAAACTGATGAAGTGAAAATTGATGTGGAGGTCGGAAATGAGGTATCGGGTAATGCGATTAATCGTAATGTTTGATTTACCAGTGGAAACAAGTGAAGAAAGACGAAATTATCGAAAATTTCGCAAAGAATTAATTAATGAAGGCTTTTTAATGATTCAATATTCAGTTTATGCAAAGGTTTGTGTTAGTCGCCAATCAGCGTCGTTTACCGAAAATCGAATTTCTACATACTTACCAAGTAAGGGTTTAGTTCAAACTTTAATGGTAACGGAAAAACAATATAATAGTATGAATTTTCTAATTGGTGAAAAGAAAGATGATGTGCGCAATACTTCTGATCGGACGGTGATAATTTGAAAATTACATTTTATCCTTATAGTCCCTTTGAAGTTCAAAATGGAGAACCGACTATAATTCAAACCACCAATAAAAAGTTTTATTTTGATATCGTTAATGGCTTAAAAAATCTTGACAAACTTGTGTTAAGTGAAAACGATGAGATGCTTGATGCAAATACAAATTTAGTTAATTTAGATGATGTAGTGGTCAATGCTGAACCAGTATTAAAATTTAAAACAAAGATTAAAAGTGATGTTTTAAACAACTTAACTGATGATAATCGGAAACGTTTATTTCAGCTAGATTCTGAAATGAAATCCATTTTTTTAGGTGCTGCTTATTTAGATGATTTTCCTATTCAAGTTGATGAAGACTGGGACATTAATAAACAGTATGCCTATACTGGAACTAAACTTTTGAGTGTAAATCATGATAATCCATATGATATAATCAAAGAAGTTCTTAATTTGTATGCTAAATTTGATTCAAAAAAATTGTTAGTTCTTAAAGATCTATTTAATTATTTGTATTCCAATCAGATTGAAAGTCTGATTCAAATGATTAAAACATTAGAATTGAAAGTACTTATTTTAGATTTTTCTAGCGAAGATTATTCCACTTTGCTTGAAGAATGCCGTCATTACTGCATTGACAGAGACTTTGTGAGATGGGACTCTGCTGATAGGTAAATATTACAGACGGTTTTAGAAGTACGTCATTCTAATGAGATTAAGAGCATAATAATTATTAATTTCAACAGTAGATCTGTTTTAGAAGTACGTCATTCTAATGAGATTAAGAGCCAACGAAGCGATTGTTCTTTATCACTTATTGTTTTAGAAGTACGTCATTCTAATGAGATTAAGAGCAACCAGTTGGTTTATATAATGACACTTTAGGTTTTAGAAGTACGTCATTCTAATGAGATTAAGAGCTAGGAATAATCGGATCTGCTTCTTGAGTCGGTTTTAGAAGTACGTCATTCTAATGAGATTAAGAGCACAAATTGCCGGCCATTCTTACATTACTTTGTTTTAGAAGTACGTCATTCTAATGAGATTAAGAGGTAAGATGTTTAAATTTAATCAAAAAATTTCTGGAAACAGAAAAAAATATACGTTAACAATTTCTAATGTTGTGATTGTAATAATTATTTTGATGGCAATTTGCTTGAAGTTAGCTAAGTAAGATGGTTATTACTTGATCAATAGTGAAAGCTCACCAGTAGTGGTGGGCTTTTTTTATACGGTAAAATACCTTCATATTAAAATCCCAAAACACATCATAAACGTTAATTATGTAAAGCATAGAAAAATTTAACAAATTCAACTAGACCCATTTAAAAGCAGTGAAAAATACAATATACTAAAACAATATAAGTGATTAATCACACAAATGAAGGAGGATTTTACATTTATGAATAATGAAAAACAAAACGGTTCAAGTTTAATTTCACGTTTAGAAAGTTTTAAAATCGATGGTTTTGGTCTAGCTTTCTATGCCATTATTGGAATTATCTTTGTCGTAGCCGTTTTAACTCATGCGCTACCTAATGACATTTTAGGAGCTTTGTTTACCATGGTAGTCTTAGGTAACGTTTGTTACTTCCTAGGTTCTAAGCTTCCTATCTTTAGAAGTTATCTTGGTGGGGGAGCATTCTTTGCTTTGATGGCTCCAGCTACTTTGGTATTTTTCCATGTCATTCCAAAGTATGTAGTTACGGACGTACATACCTTTTTATCAACCGATAACTTTCTTAATTTCTATATTGTAGCCTTAATCACAAGTGCTATCTTAGGAATGAATCGTGACATGTTGCTAAAGGCAGCTGTTCGTTTCCTACCCGTTGCAATTCTTTCAGCTGCAATTGCCTTTTTGGCAGTTGGAGTAGTATCGATGTTAATTGGTAAAGGTTTCAGCTACGGTGCTTTATACGTTGCTTTCCCAGCTATGGGTGGTGGTGTTGGTGCCGGTGCTGTTCCACTTTCAAAAATCTATGCTTCTTCCATGCCTGGTGGGGCAGCCAGCTACTTCTCTCACTTGCTTCCAGCCGTAATTCTTGCGAATATCTTTGCTATTTTAGGGGCTAGTTGGTTAAGCAAACTTTTAGCTAACAGTAAGTATAATGGTCATGGTCAAATGCTTCCTGGTGAATTTAAAGCTTCTAAAACGGATCAATCAGCTTTTTCTTTCACTAAACTAGGAGTAGGGATGGCAGTTGCTGGGGCAATTTATTTAATGGGTGAAATTCTTAATAAAGCCATTCCAATGGTCAATGATTTCGCTTTTATTATCATTTTAGTAATTGTTCTTAAAGCAACTGGTTTGATTCCTAAGTATTATGAAGAAGCCGCCGTTACTTTTGGTCAATCAGTAACCAAAACCACGACACATGCATTACTTGCTGGAATGGGAATTGCCATGGTTGATTTGAACGTCTTAACTAGCTCAATTACTTGGCAATTAGTTTTACTAGTACTTGTAAGTATTCTAGCAATTAGTACTTCAGCCTTCTTCTTAGGGAAGTTATTTGGACTTTACCCAGTTGAAGCAGCTATTACCGCTGGGTTCATTGATAACTCAATGGGTGGAACTGGAAACGTTTCTGTTTTAGCTGCCTGTGATCGAATGCAATTAATTGCGTTTGCTCAAATGGGTAACCGGTTGTGTGGAGCCATTACTTTAGTTGTTTCTGGTTTCTACATCGCTTTCTTTGGTTAAACATTAAACTAAATTACAAAACTAAAATTCTAGGATAATGGTCATAATGGCTGGTTATCCTAGATTTTTTTGATTTTTAATCTAATGAAAACGCTTTTAATTGTTACGGGATATGTTGTTTGTGTTACATCATTACATAAATCTCGAATTCCTTAATCTTTACGTAATGTTTTTGTAACATCACCCCGATAACATGGTATATGTTAACTGAAAGACGTTAAGACATTTTTGTCATTACTATATATCGAAACAATTTGAAGGAGTCTTATATTTATGAAGAAAAGAAACATGTTTAAATCAATTGCAACTGTTGCTGCTGTATCTGCTGGTGTTTTATTTGCTGGTTCACAAAGTGCTAGTGCCAGCACTACTAAACACACCGTTGTCGAAGGTGATACTTTAAACAAACTTTCTGCTCAATACGGAGTTTCAGTACAAGACTTAGCTAAAGCTAATGCTATTCAAGATATCAACAAAATTTATGTTGGTGAAGTATTTACAATCGGTGACGATGGTCAAGTATCTGTTTCAGACCAAAGTGCTGTCGCTCCAGTAGCAGCCCAAGCACCAGTTCAAGCAACTGCTCCTGTTCAACAAGCAGCAGCTCCAGTTGCTCAAGCTCCCGTACAAGCTGCAACTCCAGCACCTGCACAACCAGCTGCTCCAGCTGCAAGTTCAGTAAGTGGTAGCGATGCTGCTGCTAAAGACTGGATTGCTGGCCGTGAATCAGGTGGTAACTACGGTGCTACTAACGGTCAATACGTTGGTAAATACCAATTATCAGCATCATACTTAAATGGTGATTACTCACCAGCTAACCAAGAAGCCGTTGCTGACAACTATGTTGCTTCACGTTATGGTTCATGGTCAGGTGCCCAAGCATTCTGGCAAGCAAATGGTTGGTACTAAAATAACCAATTAAAATAAATAGCAAAAAAGGAATTCCAAGCGGAATTCCTTTTTTTAGTGGTTAAAATTATTTATTTTCACTAATATTAAATTGTTCTGAACCAAGGTTAGTCCCATCAATGTTGGTATTATTATTGATACTGTTGGTACTAATTCCTTCACTGGCATTGATTGTAATTGGATCACTTTGGTTATTTAATTCGTAAACGACCGTATTTTTTGCTGAATCACCTTCAGCAAGGTTTTTATCAGGGTTTGAATCTAAGCGTTCATCGCTAAAACTGACTTTTTTTAATTGTTTGCCTTTTTGTGAAATTTTAAAGGTACTATCCCAAGCAGTTTGTGGGGTGATAATTTTACTTGATTCATTAGTCGTCTTATAAATAAAAGCGACTAGGGGTTCGCTGTAGTCTTGGTTATTATTAACCGTTTTTACTCCCGTAATTTTAATGGTTTTATCATTTAATTTAGCGACGTTATTTTTAAATGATGATTGCCGTGGAGCTTTAACCTGTTTAGTAGTTTGCTTGTTGTCATGATTTGATTTCTTGTATTGGCCATCTAATGATGAACAACTAGCTAGGGTTAAAGAACTAAGAATGGCAATTCCACTGACTAATAGTTTTTTCATTTTACTATCTCCTTTAAACATATTACTTCCATTGTAACGTAAACTTTTGAATTAACCAATTTTATGAAAAACTTGCTATTTAATCACAATTACATTAAAATTATTATAAATAACTCAGTCCCGTGGGATTGAGTTTTACAAGACCTTTTAACCCAGGAGGAAAGAAATATGAAAGTAGCAGTTGTTGGTTCATCACACGGTGGTTTTGAAACCGTTCGCGGAGTCTTACACGATTTTCACGATGCAGAAATTGATTGGTATGAAAAAGGGGATTTTGTGTCCTTTCTTTCATGTGGAATCGAACTATACCTTCAAGGGGTAGTTAAAGACGTTAATTCAGTTAGCTATGCCACGATTGACGGCATGGAAGCCAAAGGAGTTCACGTTCACATTAATTCTGAAGTAACGAGTGTTAATCCTGAAGCACACACAATTAAAGTCGTTGATGTTACTAATGGGACAGAAACCGAAAGTAAATATGATAAATTAGTCCTTTCGGTTGGAGCAGTTCCTTTTGAACTTCCAGTTCCTGGCAAAGATTTGAAGAATATTTATGCCATGCGGGGACGTGATTGGGCAATTCTCTTAAAGAAGGCTGAAGTTGATCCTGAGATTGAGAATGTCGCAGTGATTGGTTCTGGTTACATTGGGATTGAAGCCGCTGAATCATTTGCCAAGGCAGGTAAAAAAGTTACCATCATTGATCGAAATCCAACTATTTTAGGAACTTATTTGGATCCGGAATTTACTGATATCTTAACTAAAGAACTTGAAAGCCAAGGGATTAGCATTAAGACTAGCCAATCGGTTAAGGAATTTATTGGCAATGATGCCGATCAAGTAACTAGCCTAGTAACGACTACTGGTGAAACAATTCCTACTGATTTAGTGATTGAAGCTGCTGGAATTCGTCCAGCTACAGAATGGTTGAAAGATACCCTTAAATTGGACGACCACGGTTTGATTGTTACTGATGAATATCAAGAAACTAGCCAACCAGATATTTTTGCAGTGGGGGATGCAACTGAAATTGAATTTGCGCCTACTGGAACAAAAAAATTAATTGCCCTTGCACCTAATGCTCGTCGTCAAGGTCGTTCAGCTGCTTATAACTTAAACGAAAAACGTCGGAAAACAACTGCTGTTTCTGGTTCATCGGCTTTGCACGTTTATGACTACAAGTTTGCTTCAACTGGTTTAAAAGATGTGACAGCCAAACAGATGGGCTTAGATGTTGAATCGGTGCTCGTGACTGATACCAAAGTCCCAAGCTTTGTTCCGGCTGAATACAATGCAGAAGTTTACTTCAAATTAACTTTTGATCCAAGAACTCGGGAAGTTTTAGGAGCTCAAATTATGTCTAAATTAGATGTAACGGCTAACATTAATGCCATTTCATTAGCAATTCAAAAACATATGACCATTGATGAATTAGCCTACGCTGATTTCTTCTTCCAACCAGGTTTTGATCGTCCTTGGAGCGTCATGAACATCGCTGCACAACAAGCACAAGATAAATTAGCTAAATAAATTATCAAAGTTCATCAACTACGGTTGGTGGACTTTTTTTGTCTAAATCTTAACAAAATTAATTTTATTTGATAAATTTGGCTTAATTTGTTGATATTTTTTAAATTAGCGATTATCATTGTAAATAAATAAAAACATTTGTTTTAAAAATGTAGACAAAAAAGGGAGCCAATTATGCCAAAATTAAATGCCAGACTTAGTGAGACTTATAACCATACTCTCTCACAAATTACTCCATCCAGAATTCGTTCGTTTTCTCTAAAAATCAGTGACGTTCCTGATCTAATTAGTTTAAATGTGGGGGAACCCGGCTTTGACACTCCAGAACACATCAAAAACGCTGCCATTGAGAGTATTAAAGCGAACAAATCGCATTATTCACCTCAACCCGGTTGGATGGAATTAAGAGAATCAATCAGTCGTTACGTAAAAAGACGGCTTGATCTTGATTACGACGCTGCTACTGAAGTGGTGGTAACTGATGGTGCTACTGAAGCTCTTTCTAGCACATTTTTAGCAACTGTGAATGAGGGCGATAAAGTTATTGTTCCCATGCCAGCTTATCCAGCTTACACATCTGTGATTGAAATGGCACACGGGGAAGTGGTTCCGATTGACACTTCGGACGATGCCTTTAAATTAACGGCTGAAAAACTTGAGGAAACTTTAAAAGCTAATCCAGATGTTAAATCAATTATTTTAAACTACCCAACGAACCCAACTGGGGTTGAATATTCTGCGGATGAAATCAAGGATTTAGCTAAGGTTCTAGATGAATATGGCATCTTAGTAATTTCTGATGAAATTTATGCTGAATTAACTTATGAAATGCCCCATACTTCGATTGCCCAATACCTTCCTGAAAGTACAATTTTAATTAATGGCGTATCTAAATCACACGCCATGACAGGTTGGCGTTTAGGCTACATCACTGGACCTGCAGAAGTGATTAAGAACATTAATAAAGTGCACGGTTATCTTGTAACTTCACCTTCTAATCCTGCACAATACGGAGCTATTGAAGCGTTAGATAATGGTTATGATGATGCTAAACCAATGTTAGTTGAATATCGTGAACGGCGGGATATTGTCGCTGATGAACTTCGTCAAGTTGGCTTTGAAGTAATTAGTCCGGATGGAGCATTCTATATCTTTGCCAAAATGCCCGCTAAGTTCAATGAAACTTCAGAAGAATTTGCTTTACGCCTGGCTCATGAAGCACATGTCGGAGTCACTCCTGGTGATGCCTTTGGTGAAAGCGGTCAAGGTTACATCCGAATTTCATATGCTGCCGATTTAGATGACATTAAAGAAGCCATGAAACGAATTACTAAGTTTGTTAACGAAAATTAAATATTTGAAAGGTTATGAGAAATCATAGCCTTTTTTGTAACTTTCGGTTAAATTATGTTGTATCAGCTTTGCTATTGCTAAATAAAACGATACACTTATACTATAAAAACAATTAAATCGGAGTGATAAAATGAACGTTGGAATTGATAAAATAGGATTTTTTACTCCTAATTACTATGTTGACATGGTTGATTTAGCCAAGGCTAGAAACGAAGATCCGAATAAATATCTAATTGGAATTGGCCAAACGGAACAGGCCGTGATTCCGAATACGCAAGATACAGTGACGATGGCAGCTAATGCCGCTTTACAAGTAATTGATGATACGAATCGTGATCGAATCAGTTTAATTATTTTAGGAACGGAAACGGGAATTGATAATTCTAAATCGGGTGCGATTTATTTACAAAATTTATTGGGCTTAAGTCGCAAAGCACGAGCCTTTGAAATCAAACAAGCTTGTTACGGCGCAACCGCTGGAATTCAAATGGCCAAGGACTTTGTTAACCTTCATCCAGATCAGCAAGCATTAGTAGTGGGATCGGACGTTGCGCGTTATGGCGTGCAAACGGCTGGTGAAGTTACGCAAGGTGGGGGAGCAGTTGCTATGACAATTGCTGCTGACCCAGAAATTCTTAAATTAAGTAAGAATAGTAGCGTTTATTCAGATGATATTATGGACTTTTGGCGTCCCCTTAATCGAACTGAAGCCTTAGTCGATGGTCATTATTCTAATGATATTTATCAACAATTTTTCGTCAAAACCATTCATGACTATTTACAAACTAACAATTTAGCATTGACTGATTTGAGTGCGTTAGTTTTTCACCTCCCTTATACTAAGATGGGACTCAAGGGACTACGTGAAATTTTGCCAGAACTTTCTGAAGCCGACCAAAAACATTTTTTAAATGAGTTTGAAGCTAGTCGGGTTTATAACAAACGGGTCGGTAACTTATATACCGGTTCTTTGTATCTTAGCTTATTATCATTATTAGATAACACGGCTGCTTTACGGGCTGGAGATCAAATTGGAATCTTTAGTTATGGTTCTGGAGCGCAAGGAGAATTCTATACGGGAACTTTACAACCCGAGTTTAAAAATTCTAACCGAAAAGCACAAATTAACAAGCTACTTAACGCCAGAACGCGGTTAACGGTTGCTGAATACGAAAAAATGTTTCAACAATGGCCCAAAATTGATACGGGTGATTACCAACTCGACAACCAGAAAGATGATGGTTACTTTACCTTTACCGGAGTTGAAGAAAGTAAACGTCAATATCAAACTAAAACTTGACATTTGTTGACCTTTATTATATAATTGTAATAACAAGAAATCTTTAATGACTGTCCAGAGAGACTGCAAGATTTTAGTCGAATCTTTAATGCTGTAAAATTAGACTAAAGGACTAACGTTATCTGACGTTAGTCCTTTTTGCATAACAGGGGGAATTAACTTGAGTAAGGAAAAAGACATTGTCTTAGATATTCATGAACGTCCAAGTGGAATTAAATGGGTTGGACTATCGTTACAACATATGTTTTCGATGTTTGGTAGTACGGTTATTGTTCCATTATTAGTGGGATTAAGTCCTAGTATTGCTTTATTTGCATCAGGGATTGGAACCTTATTACATATTTTAATTACCAAAGGTAAAATTCCTGCTTACATGGGATCGAGTTTTGCGTTTATTACTCCAATGTTAGCGTTAATGAAAACGACCGGGATTTCCGGAGTTCAACAAGGTGTGATTGCCGTAGGGGTCGTTTACTTAATTGTAGCGCTGTTAGTTTGGCTGCTAGGTACCAATTGGATTGATAAGTTGCTTCCTCCAATCGTGGTGGGACCAATTGTGGTAGTAATTGGGCTTTCGCTTGCCGGAGCAGCTGCTAAGGATGCCATGATGACTGCCAGTGGGCACTACAGCTTGATGTACTTCATGATTGCTTTAGCTACTTTATTCCTCGCTATTTTCTTTAATATGAAGTTAAAGGGCTTTTTGGGAATGATTCCAGTTCTGTTAGCGATTGTTTGTGGTTATGTAATTGCCATGGCTTGTGGCTTAGTTGATATCCACGCCATTGCATCAGCACCATGGTTCAAAGTTCCTGATTTCCAATTTTTGGGAACGGAAAAAGGCTTTCATTTTGAATGGAATGCGATCTTAGTCATGGCTCCGATTGCCTTTGTTACTATGACTGAACACATGGGTCACTTGATGGTTTTAGGTGAATTAACCCACCGTAATTTCTTTAAAGATCCCGGCTTAAACCGGACGTTAGCTGGTGATGGAGCTGCTTCATTGGCAGCTGGATTGATTGGTGGACCTGCTGTGACTAGTTACGGAGAAAATATCGGTGTGATGGCAATTACTAAAGTTTACAGTGTGTACGTAATTGTGGGTGCTGCGATTTTTGCGATGATTTTTGCCTTTGTGAATAAGCTCAATGTCTTGATTATGCAAATGCCATTACCGGTCATTGGGGGAATTAGTTTCTTATTATTTGGAACGATTGCTTCCAGTGGAATTAAAGTCATGATTGATGACCACCTTGACATGAACAAAAAACGGAATTTGATGATTGCTTCAGTTGTGCTAGTCATTGGGGTCGGAAATGCTTACCTTCAATTAGGTAATTTCCAATTTACGGGGGTTGCTTTAGCAACTGTAATTGGAATTGTTTTGAACTTAGTCCTTCCTGATGAAGATGATGATAAAGTATCTCCTGAGAAAGCGGCTATAGAAGCTGATACAACCGATACACTTTAAAAAATAAAAGATTCGATTAATTATTAATCGGGTCTTTTTTACTTCTATAAGTAAAGTTGTGGAAAAAAAGTAAGTGTTTAGTTATAATTAAGGTATTTGCTATTACATTTGATTAAAATAGGAGACCTAAAATGTGGGATATTGTCATTTCAGCATTGCCTAAATTATTAGAAGCAATGATTAAGTACACCATTCCGTTGACCTTACTTTCGTTTTTCTTTGGAATTATAATTGCGCTCATTGTCGCTTTAATTAAATTTCTAAATCCCAAAGTAAATGGAATCGTTTCAATGTTGTGGAAGGGGTTACGATTATTCGCGAGCTTTTATGTGTGGATTTTTCGTTCTACTCCGTTACTAGTTCAATTATTTATTATCTTTTTTGGACTTCCAGCGATTGGAGTGAAATTACCAGCTTTTACTGCCGCTGTGATTGGTTTTTCTTTGAATACTGGAGCATATGCCTCCGAAACAATTCGGTCCGCTTTATTATCAGTTAATAAAGATCAGTGGGATGCCGCCTATACGTTAGGTTTTAGTACACCACAGACCTTGTGGAAAATTGTGATGCCCCAAGCATTTCGCATTGTATTACCACCATTGTCTAACGAATTTATTGGTTTGGTGAAGGATACTTCCTTAGCTAGTACGATTACGATTGCAGAAATGTTTCAAATTAGTCAACAATATGCAGCGCAAAATTATGAGCCTTTATTAATGTACATTGAAGTGGCTGTTTTATATGCAATTTTGTGTACCATTCTAAGTGTTTTACAGCACTACTTAGAAAAGAAGTCTTCTAGATATATGAAAGGGGACGAAAACTAATGTTAAAAATTAATGAAATAAAGAAAAATTTTGGTAAAAAAGAAGTCCTTAAAGGGATTTCAACAGAATTTCCAAAGGGAAAAACAACGGTAATTGTGGGACCATCAGGTTCAGGAAAAACAACTTTATTGCGTTCGCTGGACATGTTAGTAACCCCTGACTCAGGAACGTTGGCTTTTGATGATTTATTTTTAAACTTTGCGGAACCGATTTCTAATCAAGAGAATAAAGAACTTCGTGACAAAACCAGTATGGTGTTTCAAAATTGGAATTTATTTCCGAATTTAACGATTTTACAAAATATTACGGCTTCACCAATCATGGTTCACCACGTGGCTAAAGATCAAGCAGGCGCTGAAGCTCTGGGACTGTTGAAAGAAGTTGGATTAGCGGAATACGCGGATGCTTATCCCGATGAATTATCTGGTGGACAACAGCAACGGGTTTCGATTTGTCGGGCGTTGGCCGTTAAACCTGAGTATATATTGCTCGATGAACCAACGAGTGCGTTAGATCCCGAAAGTGAAACGATGATTTTAAAATTACTTGAAAGACTAGCTGGTGAAGGTCAATCAATGATTATGGTGACGCATAACATGCAATTTGCCAAAGACGCGGCTGATAAAATTTTATTTGTCGAAAATGGGAAAGTGGAATTCGATGGTGCAAAGACCGATTTCTTTAGTCAGTCATCACCACGAGTACAAGCATTTTTACAAGGAATTTCATTGAAATAAGCAAAAAGGCTGGAAATTAATTTCCAGTCTTTTTATATGAAAGCAATGATTGAAATGATGAAAAAGGAAATGAGACACCAACCTAGTTTTTCTTGCCGCATAAAAATTTGCCAGCCATAAGACATTAACACTAAAGCAATTAAAAGAATATCTTTATGCAGGTCAAAGTTTGCTAAAATTAGTCCAGCAAAGATTAACAAACAAATTAGATTAAGATGATTCGCCAATTCATCCTTAAATGCTAAATTATAAAATAAAAAATATAAAGTCACTAAAATTCCGACGTTTAAAACAGTTGCTTGCTCTAAGTATTGGCGACTAAGATAGTTAATCGCCGTTACCGGAATGATGGCGTTCGTAAGGGAAAAACAGAATAATCCATAATAATTTTTAATTTGCATTTTCGGAATTCTAACCAAGATATTTACGATTCCAATTAAAATAGTTGAAAAAATTAAAATAAGTGGAAATTTGCCTAAAATGGCTAATAACACGGGAATTAAACTTAGACCTAAAGTATAGCGTCCGTCTTGATTAGTAATCATGAGGTAGGCTTCTGTAGCCCAACAAATTTCACAAACCATTAAGCCAAAGGACTTATTGAACGGGGTTAAAAGGCTATGTTTAGCGGCTAAGTTCCAGATTAAGATGGAAAAAAAGATGAATGCGACGGCTTGCACAAGCTTGATCAATTGTGGATTTTTTTCTAAATAACTTCTCATTAGGTTACCTCACTGTTATTAATAATCTTAGGTTATTTTAAACGATGGTTCAACTACTTATTTTAAGCTAGTTATGTTAGTATAAAAGAGTTATAAGTTCATTCCCGATAGGATTCACAATTGTGTGAAGAAGCCTTGTAACCAAAATAATTAGGGGGAATCAAAATGTCAGAAAAACATTTATTTACTTCTGAATCAGTTTCAGAAGGACATCCAGATAAAATTGCCGATCACATTAGTGATGCAGTTTTGGATGCAATTTTAGCAAAAGATCCAAATGCCAGAGTGGCCTGTGAAACATCAGTAGCCACTGGATTGGTGTTAGTTTTTGGGGAAATTTCCACAACGGCTTACGTTAATATTCGTCAGATTGTTAAAGATACCATCAAAAAGATTGGTTATGATAATCCCGAATATGGCTTTGACGCTAATAGCGTGGCCGTCTTAGTCTCCATTAATGAGCAATCACCAGATATTGCTCAAGGAGTTAATGAATCTGAAGAAATTAAAAATGGGGCCTCTGATCCGTTAGATCAAATCGGAGCTGGTGACCAAGGAATCATGTTTGGTTATGCCATCGATGAAACGCCAGAATTAATGCCATTACCCATTTCTTTAGCGCATCACGTAATGCAAAAAATTGCTAAGGTTCGTAAGAGCGGTGAATTAACCTACTTACGTCCGGATGCTAAAACTGAAGTTACGGTGGAATATGATGAAAATAATCATCCGTTTCGAGTTGATACGGTTGTTTTAAGTACTCAACACGACCCGGATGTTACACAAGCACAAATTAAAAAAGATGTGATTGAAAAAGTAATTAAAACCACAATTCCAGCTAAATACCTTGATGAAAACACCAAGTATTTAATTAATCCCACGGGTAAATTTGTCATTGGGGGACCAAATGGTGACGCTGGTTTAACCGGTCGTAAGATTATTGTGGATACCTATGGTGGGTCTGCTCATCATGGTGGGGGTGCCTTTTCTGGAAAAGACGCGACGAAAGTTGATCGTTCAGCCAGTTATGCAGCTCGTTACATTGCGAAAAATCTTGTAGCAGCTGGGATTGCTCACCGAGTTGAAATTCAATTAGCTTATGCGATTGGAGTTGCCGAACCAGTTTCCATTGAAGTGAAGACCTTTGGAACTTCAAAGTATAGTGATGATCAAATCATTAAAGCGATTCGGCAAAACTTTGATTTACGTCCTGCTGGAATTATCAAAATGTTAGATTTGCAACGTCCAATTTATGAACAAACTGCAACTTATGGACACTTTGGCAGAACTGATATTGATCTTCCATGGGAACGAACTGATAAAGTAAAAGATTTAAAAGAATTTTTTAACGCCTAAAAAAGTCGACCTTCGTGGTCGCTTTTTTATTTGCGAAATAGGGGATAGCATGATTAAAAAGAAAACAACTAACGTAAAAATTGTGACAATTGCTTTGTTTATTGCCACATTCATGAGTGCGATTGAAGGCACGATTGTTTCAACCGCGATGCCTACCATTGTTGGTGATTTGCATGGGGTTTCGTTAATGAACTGGGTCTTCTCAATTTTCTTATTAACGAATGCCATTGCGACACCCATTTACGGTAAATTAGCTGATCAATTAGGTCGCAAAAAAGTTTTTATTTTTGGATTGCTGGTATTTACGGTAGGCTCGATGCTCTCGGGAATGTCAAACTCAATGGAAACTTTAATTATTTGGCGGGCCTTGCAGGGAATCGGAGCTGGAGTAATTATGCCAGTTTCTTTTACCATTGTGGCTGATATGTATTCCTTTGAAAAGCGGGCCGAAGTCGTGGGATTATTAGGATCTGCTTGGGGAGTAGCTTCAATTGTTGCCCCGTTACTCGGTGGGTTTATTGTTGATAATCTTTCCTGGCATTGGATCTTTTTTGTTAACGTTCCGATTGGAATTGTGACGATGATTTTAATTGCAATGTTCTTGGTTGAACCTAAACAAGTCCGTCACAGTAAGATTGATTATGGCGGAGTCGGATTAATTGCCGTATTTCTTTTATCCATTATGTACATGTTCCAAATTTTAGGAGAAACGCCACTTAACTTAATGCTGATTACGCTTTGTTTAGTAGTTGCCGTTATTTCCGGCTTTTTATTTATTAAACAAGAACAACGGGTTTCAGATCCTCTTATTCCTTTAGATATGTTTAAAGATCGGACCTTTGTAACGCAGAATTTGATTGCGGCTTTAATTAGTGGGTTTATTTTTGCTTATGAAGTTTATCTACCTGATTGGACACAAGGAATTTTAGGATTGAAGGCGACGATGGCTGGATTTGCGATTACTCCTAGTTCCGTGCTTTGGATGTTAGGTTCGTTTTGGACGGGTAAATTATTAACCAAATACTCACCCAAATTAATTATGAATCTTAGTTTTATTTTTATTGCATTTGGTTCGATTGTCTCGGTCTTTTTGCCAATTACAACGCCATTTTGGGCTTTCTTTGTGCTTTCTGGAATCATGGGAATTGGCTTTGGAATTTGTATCACGACTTCCTCCGTTACCGTGCAAAATGAAGTTTCTCAAGATCGAATTGGGGTGGCATCTTCCTTTAATACCTTGAGTCGAACCCTGGGACAAACGCTAATGATTTCGGTTTTTGGAATTGTTATGAACAAATCAATGGCTGATGGAGTCGCTAGTCATCCGCATACCAATATGAATTTAATGGATCAGTTAATTAATCCCCAAACCGCACAAAAGCTAAGTAGTGAAATTCTACCTAGCTTACGCGAAATTTTATATCACTCGATTCATAATGTTTTAGTGGTGGCCTTTTTATTAGTGGTCGCAGCTTTTATCGTGAATTGCTTTGATCGAAAAAAGGATTAACGTTTTTGAATTGCTAACAAAATTGGCGGTTCATGAATCTGATTAATAAATTGATACTGTAAAACGTTGTACTGCTGTTGGTCCAGCTTTTGGGCAAAGTCTAAAAGTTGGGCTTTTTCTGTTTGTCCCCCGGGATGACCGTAATAGATTACTAGAATAATGACACCATTGGGTTTGAGTAATTGCATCATTGCTTTAACTGAGGCTAGCGTTGTTTCAGGTTTTGTCACAATCTGGTGGTCACCAGCAGGTAGGTAACCTAAATTAAAAATGGCTGCGGCAAGGGGAGTCGTCACATAATTTTTGAGATTTTGATGTCCATCGTTGATAACGGTGGTTTGTTCATTAACGTGATGTTGCTCAACTAATTTTTGGGTTAATTGGGTTGCTTTTGTTTGAATATCAAAACTATAAACGTGACCTTGACGACCCACTAATTGTGCCAAAAATAAAGTGTCGTTGCCTTTTCCGGCAGTGGCATCGACCACCACGTCACCGGGGTTAACGATTTCTTTAAGCAACGTATGACTAAAATTTAATGCTGATTGTAATTTCAAGATTTTCACCGTCCTTAGGTTTAATTATAACAGTAGTAGAGACTTGTTTTTTTAGAATAAATTTGGTAACCTTGCATTAATGAAATAAAAAAATTGTTGATGTGAATTATTAGGATGGACTAGTCTTTCAGAAACCAAGTGGTCGCTGTGAACTTGGAGCTAGTAAATCACGAACTTCTCACTGAGATTTAACTGAATTAAGTAAGTTAAACGTTTTCCGCGTTATGGAATTTGAGAGTCTAGATGATTAATCTAGGAATTTAGGTGGTACCGCGGAAATTCGTCCTATGGAATGATTGTAATTCTATGGGATTTTTTTATTGGCATAAATAAGGAGTGAAGATTATGGCTTACGATCACACAAAAGTTGAAAAGAAATGGCAAAATTACTGGGAAGAAAATAAGACTTTTCGGACCAGCGATGAAACCGAAAAAGAAAAATATTATGTACTAGACATGTTCCCTTATCCATCAGGGCAAGGACTTCACGTGGGACATCCAGAAGGATATACCGCAACTGATATTATGGCGCGTTTTGAACGGATGCAAGGTAAAAACGTCCTTCATCCAATTGGTTGGGATGCCTTTGGTCTTCCTGCTGAACAATATGCCATGAAGACGGGACACAATCCACGTGAATTTACCAACCAAAACATTGATAATTTCCGTCGTCAGATTAAGTCACTGGGCTTTTCTTATGATTGGGATCGGGAAGTTAATACTACTGATCCTAAATACTACAAGTGGACCCAATGGATTTTTGAAAAGCTTTACGAAAAAGGCTTAGCTTACGAAGATGAAATTGAAGTTAACTGGGCTCCTGACCTAATGGGGGGAACAGTAGTTGCTAACGAAGAAGTGGTGAATGGTAAAACTGAACGTGGGGGCTTCCCGGTTTATCGGAAACCAATGAAACAATGGGTTCTTCGGATTACAGCGTATGCTGACCGCCTAATTGATGATCTTGATGACGTTGATTGGCCCGAAAGCGTTAAGCAAATGCAACGGAATTGGATTGGTCGTTCAGTTGGGGCTAGCATTAAGTTCAACGTTGACGAACATCCAGATGAATCAATTGAAGTCTTTTCAACGCGGGCAGATACTTTGTTTGGGGCCACTTACCTGGTTTTAGCTCCCGAAAGTGATCTAGTTGATAAAATTATGACACCGGAACAAGCTGAGGCAGTTAATGCTTATCGACAAAAAATTGCTTCCAAATCAGATCTTGAAAGAACCGATTTAAACAAGGATAAATCTGGAGTATTTACGGGTGCTTATGCAATTAATCCCGTTAATGGTGCTAAACTTCCAATTTGGATTGGTGATTACGTCCTTTCTTCATATGGAACTGGAGCAATTATGGCTGTTCCAGCACATGATGACCGTGATTACGAATTTGCCAAAAAATTTGATCTTCCCATTATTCCTGTAATTGAAGGTGGCGATATTGCCAAAGCAGCCTATACCGGTGATGGAGTTCACATTAATTCTGGTTTCCTAGATGGTTTAGGTAAACAAGAAGCCATTAACCAAATGATCGAATGGCTTCAAGCACATCATGCGGGGGATAAAAAAGTTAATTACAAACTTCGGGATTGGATTTTTTCTCGTCAACGTTACTGGGGTGAACCAATTCCAGTAATTAACTGGGATGACGGGACTAAGTCATTGGTTCCTGAAGATGAACTTCCACTACGACTTCCTAAGACTGATAACATTAAGCCATCGGGAACAGGAGAAAGTCCATTAGCTAACCTTAAAGACTGGGTTAACGTGACCGATGAAAATGGTCGTCATGGAAAACGGGAAACTAATACAATGCCACAGTGGGCTGGTAGTTCTTGGTATTACTTACGTTACATCGATCCAACGAATGACAAGATGCTTGCTGATCCTAAGAAATTAGATTACTGGCTTCCAATTGACCTTTACGTTGGGGGAGCCGAACATGCAGTTCTTCATTTACTTTATGCTCGTTTCTGGCACAAATTTCTTTATGATTTAGGCGTGGTTCCAACTAAAGAACCTTTCCAAAAATTAGTTAACCAAGGAATGATTCTTGGAACTAATCACGAAAAAATGTCTAAGTCAAAAGGAAACGTAGTTAACCCTGATGATATTGTGAACGAATATGGAGCAGACACACTTCGTCTTTACGAAATGTTTATGGGTCCTTTAACGGAATCAAAACCTTGGAGTACTGAAGGAATTGTTGGAGCTAACCGTTGGATTAAGCGGGTTTGGAGAATGTATCTTAACGATGATAATTCAACGAGTGATATGTTAGTTGCTGATAACGATGGTAAATTAGATAAAGTTTACAACCAAACTGTGAAAAAAGTGACAGATGATATTGAAAAGATGCGCTTTAACACAGCTATTTCACAAATGATGGTCTTTGTGAATGAAGTTTATAAAAATAAACAATTACCAAAACGTTATGCAGAAGGCTTTATCAAGTTACTTTCACCAATTACGCCTCACATGGCAGAAGAACTTTGGCAACAATTGGGTCATGAAGATACAATTGCCTATGCTGAATGGCCAACTTATGACGAAAGTAAGCTAAAAGACGATCAAGTTGAAATGGTTGTTCAAGTTAATGGAAAAGTTCGTGCTCATATCACTGTTGCAGCAGGAACTTCTAAAGAAGCGATTGAGAAAATTGCGCTAGCAGATGATAATATCAAAGATAACTTACAAGATAAGACAGTCAGAAAAGTGATTGTAATTCCAAATAAAATTGTTAACATTGTTGCTAACTAATTTTTTTGAATGAACAGTGACTAAGCTAATTAATGTGTGAAAGTAGGATATTTTTTTGAATAATGGATTTGAAGAAGATGTAATTCAAGAAGAGTTACAAGCTACTGAATCTGAACGAGCAAAAGGACAAATGTTAAAAGGTTCTGCTTGGATGACAATTGGGAGTATTTTGTCACGAATTCTTGGAGCTTTATACATCATTCCTTGGCGTTTGATATTAGGGGCTGCCTTATTTCCTTTGGCAAACTCCCTGTATACCCAGGGATATAACATTTACAGTTTTGCTTTAATTGTAGCTGTAGCTGGGATTCCGTCAGCAATTTCAAAACAAGTTGCACATTACAATGCTCTGAATGAGTATGGTGTTGGGGTGCAAATTTATAAAAAAGGTTTGAGACTTGCAGTTTTAATGGGAATTATCAGCGCTTTAATTTTATGGTTTGCTGCTCCGATTCTTACAAACGGAGATAAAAACGTAATTCCGGTAATTCATTCCTTGGCATGGGCAGTTTTGGTCATTCCAACGATGAGTTTAACCCGAGGTTTTTTCCAGGGTTACAATAATATGGCTCCGTCTGCGGTTTCCCAATTTGTAGAACAACTAGCACGGATTATCTACATGTTGCTATCTGCCTTTATAATTTTAAAGGTTTTACACGGAAATTGGGTTACAGCAGTTGCTCAATCAACTTTCGCGGCTTGTATTGGGGCCATCTTTGGGTTCTTAATCTTGGTTTGGTTTTATTGGAAAGATCGACAATATTATCGTGGTTTGGTTAAAAATAGTAACCATCAGTTAGAGGTTCCGACTAACCAACTTTATCGAGAAATTATCAGTCAAGCGACCCCCTTTATCATTTTAGGAGCCGGAGTAACGATTTTCTCTTTGATTGATCAATTTACGTTTTTCCATATCATGCGTTTTGCGACCAACTTGTCAGAAGAGGTTCTCCAAATTAACTATGCGATTTTTGCGGGAAACGCGAATAAGTTAACGATGATCGTGGTTTCTTTGGCTTCGTCCATTGGAATTACCGTAGTTCCGCTTTTATCAGCAGCATTTACGAAGAAAAATCGAAAAGCTTTAAAGGATTCTTTCTCTAATGCTTTGATTTTATTTGAATTTGTAATGATTCCGGCTTCCTTAGGAATGGCAGCAATTGCAGGACCGTTAAATCGAACTTTCTATGGAACCGCTAATATGGACTTTAGTAGTAATGTGTTGGCGTTTTCTTCCATTGAATCGATTCCCATTGGCTTGTTTGTGGTCGTAGCTGCGATTATGCAAGGAGTCTCACAAAACAAAAAAGCGGTGAAATTGTTTGGTTACGGAATTATTGCTAAGTTTCTTACCCAATTTCCCTTAGTTTATTTCTTTGGGGCCTTTGGGACTCTAATGTCAACAATGGTTGGATTTTTCTTATCAACGTGGCTAATGATTAGAGCACTGAAACGTGAGTTTGGAATTGAAGAAAATCTCCTCCAGTATGAGAGTGTTCAGATTATTTTTTACTCCATTGTGATGTATTTTGTCGCTTTAGGTGCCGTTTACGGTTTGAATGGATTGTTTAGTTTATTTACGACGCCGTTTAGTTCAATTATTAGCTTAATTGTAACTATCATAGCCGCATTGTTTGGTGGAATTGTTTATGCCTACTTCATGTTAAAAACGGGAGTAGCTGAACAGGTTCTGGGTAAACGAGTTGGTGTTTTAAAAGCAAAATTTAAAATTAAATAAAAAAATAAGCCTTTCCAGTTGATTTTGGAAGGGCTTATTTAGTTAAGCTTCATGTTTTTTCATAAATTGGGGTAGGGATTCAGAAATTTGGTGGGGAAGCACCACATATTGCTTTTTGGCTAGTTCATCAGCAATGGCACTATGGGTATAAACGGCTGCTAAGACCGCATTTTCGACATTATCAAATTGAGCCACAAATCCGCCAATGATTCCGGCTAACATATCACCCATTCCGCCAGTTGCTTGGGCAGGTGTCCCAACGGTGTTAATGAAAGCACCATTTGGGGTTAATACCTGGGTTCGATGTGATTTTACGACCACAATGCTTCCTGGTTGTTTAAACAAGCGATTGTACGCTTCAAGGTTGGTACTTTCATTTTGATTTTTAATCGCCACTCCAGATAACTTTTGCCACTCCATTTGATGGGGAGTGAAAATGATTTTAGTCTTGGGAAGCGTTAAATGGTTAGTAGCAATTAAATCGATGGCCGAACCATCAATGACCAGAATTTGAGTTGGAGTAACCGTGGCCAACACCATTTCTAATAGTTTTAAACTCGCTTCATCAGTGCCTAAACCAGAACCGATGTTAATGACATCCATTTTAGTAATTAATTCCTTAACGGCATTTTCATCATGATAATCAAGGTACATGGCTTCTGGAACCCAGTTATGTAAGCTGCTTTGGTTAGAGGGGTCGGTAATCGTGGTCGTTAAGCCAACTCCAGCATATACGGCACCAAGTGTACTCATAATAATGGCTCCACCAAAATTTTGGTTACCGCCAATTAAAGCAATTTTTCCATATGTCCCTTTGAAACTTTGACTTGGTCTAATTCTGATTGTCTCCGTTAAAATTTTTTCTGTAATTGGTTCCATCTCATTCACCTCGAAGTTATTATAGCATTGAAAAATTTGTGATTGTGCTAAAATCACTTATGTAGATTAAAAAAGGAGAACTGAAAATGATTGATTGGAAAAAAGAAGCTGAGAAGTATAAAGCTGATTATCTTGCTGACTTAAAAGAATTAGTTGCCATTGATAGTTCCCGTGATGTGGAGCATGCAACGGATGAATTCCCTTTAGGACCAGGTCCTGCTAAAGCCTTAGAAAAATTTTTGGAATTTGGAAATCGGGATGGCTTTACGACTCATAATATCGAAAATATTGTTGGGTACATCGAATATGGTACGGGCGAAGATTATTTTGCGGTACTAGGTCATGCTGATACGGTTCCAGCGGGAAAAGGTTGGGATACTAACCCCTTTGAATTAATGTTAAAAGACGGGAAAGCAATTGGTCGGGGAACCTCTGACGATAAAGGGCCCGCTTTAGCTGCTTACTATGGTCTAAAGATGCTCAAAGATCATGGCATTATCCCTAATTTAAAGATTCGCTTAATCATTGGAACCGATGAAGAAACGAACTGGACTGGCATGAAACGGTACTTTGAAGTGGAACCAGATCCTAAAATTGGTTTCTCACCAGATGCTGAATTTCCTTTAATTAACGGAGAAAAAGGAAATGTAACCTTTGAAACTAAGTTTGCTGGGGACGAGAAAAACGGTGAAAATACTTTAATTTCATTCAGTTCTGGTTTAAAAGAAAACATGGTACCGCGGGAAGCCGAAGTTGAAATTGCAACGGATGCAGCAAATTTAATCTCAACTAAATTCGAAGAATATTTACTTGATGTTCCGGTAACGGGAACTTACGAAAATACGCCTACGGGAATCAAATTAGAAATGATTGGAAAAGCCGCTCATGGAATGGAACCTAAGAACGGGATTAATGCTGGAACTTATATGGCAACTTTCTTAAAATCATTTACTTTTGATGAAGCTGGCCAAAACTTTATCAATTTCATTGCGGATAAATTACATGACGATTCGCGAGCAACCAAGTTAGGCCTTCAGTTTACTGATGAAATTATGGGCGATCTTACGATGAACATCGGTATTATGGAATACACCCAAAGTAACGGTGGTTTGATTAATACTAACTTTAGATATCCTAAGGGAATTGAACCAGCTAAAATTGACCAACAATTAAAAAATAATGTGGCTTATTATGGCGGTCAAGTTGAAATGAATCCTGATTATATGGAACCTCATTTCGTTGACCCTAATGACCCACTAGTAACGACTTTGATGGGAATTTATAAAGCACAAACGGGACAATCAGCTGCTGAACCAGAAGTAGTTGGTGGGGGAACTTATGCCCGTTTGATGAAGCAAGGAGTTGCATTTGGGGCATTATTCCCTGATGCTGAAGATACCATGCATCAAGCTAATGAATTCCAGAATGTTAATGATTTACTATTAGCAATGTCAATTTACGGACAAGCTTTAGATGAATTAACTAAATAATTTTGTTGACAAGCTAAAATGTTCGTTATATAGTATTGAAAAAGATAAATAGAACTTTAGCAGAAGAGTTGAGTACAAATCAATAGGTCTCAGAGAATTTCCGGTAGGTGCGAAGGAATGGCTGATGTGATTTGGAAGATGGGCTTGGAGCAATTGTTGACGAATAATTAATCAACAACGGGGTAGTATCCGTTATCAATACCAACTTTATTAAGTTATTGAGGTTGTTTTAGTGATAAAACAACAAATTAAGGTGGTATCACGAAAGCATTCGTCCTTTACTAGGGCGGATGCTTTTTGTGTTCCTAAAAAATATGTTTCTAAAAAGGAGAAGGAAGAAATGAAGAAGAAAAGTTGGATTTGGATTGGAATTTTAGTTTTAATTGTTGCAGTTGGGTACTTTAGTTTTGGAAGTCATGGTAAAAATGCTAGCAAAGATACCATTACCGTAGGATTGATGTCGGGATCAAAACCGGAACAACAGATTTGGGATACCGTAGCAAAGACCGCAAAAGATAAATACGGACTAACGGTTAAATACAAGTATTTCTCTGATTATAGTCAACCCAATGCCGCTTTAACCAGTAAGAGTGTTGATGTCAACGCCTTTCAAAATTATCCATTTATGGATACATGGAATGATGCTCATCACACCCACATCGTAGCTGTTGGGGATACGATTATTGAACCAATGAGAATCTATTCTTACAAATTCAATAGTGTGAAAGATCTTCCTGATGGTGCTACAATTGCGGTTCCTAATGATGCTAACAATGAATCACGTGCTTTACATGTTCTTCAAAGTGCAGGCTTGATTAAATTAAATAACGATAAGCTTGCTAATTTGAAATCAATTACGGATAATCCTAAAAACCTTAAAATTAAAGAAGTAGATGCGAGTCAAACATCACGTTCCTTGAAAGATGTTGATGCAGCCGTAGTAAATGGTAACTATGCTCAAACTGCTAACTTAAACATTAAAAAAGCAATTTATACAGAAGAATTCAACAAAGATTCACATAAATGGATTAATTTCATTGCTGCTAATCAAGAAAATAAAGATGACCCTAAAGTGAAAAAATTAGTTAAGGCTTATCAAAACAAAGCAACGGCTAAAGAAATTAAGAAAGTTTCTGGGGTTAACCAATTACCAGCTTGGAATTTAAACTTAAAATAAACTAGGTGAAAATCATGGAAAAAGCACAGAAAATTAAAATTTTACAAGATTTAGTGAAAATAAATTCAGTCAATGGTAATGAAAGAACAATTTCTGACTACCTTGCTAATTTACTTAATCAATATGACATCAAAGCAGAAATTAAACCCTTTATTGATGATCAAAATCGCTCAAATTTAATTGTAGAAATTGGAAAGGGAAAAACTGATCAAGTTTTTGGTTTAACGGGTCATCAAGACACCGTTGCCGTGACTGATGAAGCTGCTTGGAAATATCCTGCTTTTTCGGCCACGATTGAAGGTGACCTTTTATATGGCCGAGGTGCTGCTGATATGAAAAGCGGACTGGCTGCGGAAGTAATTGCTTTAATTGAGTTAGTTGAAAAACAGCAGATTCCAGATGGCAAAGTAAGATTAATAATTACGGCCGGGGAAGAGTTTGGCGCTCCTGGGGCATACAAGATTGAACCGAAGTTAATTGAAGATCTTGATGCTTTGATTGTGGGAGAGGCCACGAATGGTAGCATTACTTATGCTCATTCTGGTAGTTTTAACTATCGAATTAATAGTAAGGGGAAACCCGTGCATAGTTCGGTACCCAAGCAAGGAATTAATGCTATTCAAGGACTTGTAGCATACATTAATTCGGAAAAACAGGCTTTTACTGATTTACCAGTTGATGAAGTTTTAGGTAATGTACAACACAGTATTACGGTAATTGAAGGTGGTCAACAGATTAATACGATCCCAGGACGGGCACATTTGCTAGGAAACGTTCGTCCAACCGTAGCTTTTAATAACAAAGAAGTTCGGGCTTTAATTGAACAGACGATTGCTAAAATTAACCAAGAAACGGATTATCAATTAGAATTTGAATTATTGCATGATTTCTATCCGATTCGTACGGCTACAAATCATCCGTTTGTGGCTGATGCCTACCAAGTGGTTAAAAATGCTTATCCAGAGCGGGACATTCAGCTCTACACTGATAATGGGGCTAGCGATGCTAGTGTCTTTGTTCAAATCAAACCCGATTTACCAGTCATTATCTTAGGACCGGATTCTAAGGGTTCAGCTCATCAAATTAATGAATATACTACCATTAGTAGTTATTTAAAAACGATTGATATCTATCAAGAAATCATTAATGATTTCTTTGCAAATTAAAAAAGAGATCACCAGCAGGTGACCTCTTTTTTAACGGATTTCTTTTAATTTTTCATCAATTTTGTTTAATACAATTTGCGTATTTTCAGGATTTACTAAGTCATATTTTTGTAAATCGATTTTCATTTTGGGACTCAAATCAAAGTCCTCATACCATTGTTGATAAGCATTCCACATTTTGTGGTAGTAACTTTCTAATTCAGGATTATCATCAAACTGTTCATAATCACGACCCCGCTTTTTGATGCGAGCCAAAATCGTATCAAAATCAGCGTATGCATATACCAATAAGTCTGGTTTCTTCTTGGGGAGTTGTTTCAATTCATCCATCATATTATCGAGTAACTTGAGATAAACTTCTAATTCAACGTCTGAAATATTGCCTTCTTTATTATTTTCTTTAGTAAATAAAGCATCTTCATAAATTGAACGATCAAGAATGTTATTGTCATCCTTCAACGCTTTCTTAATCATCGAAAAACGCTTATTTAAAAAGTAAATCTGCAATAAAAACCCATATTGTTTTGGATCTTTATAGTAAAGCGGCAAAACTGGATTATCACCAACCGGTTCATAGAAAGGTTTTGTCCCCAGGTGATTCGAAATTTTTTCAGTTAATGTAGTTTTTCCTACCCCAATCATTCCAGCAGTAATTATCACCATACAAAACTCCTTTTTATATTAATATCTATTTTAAGTATAGCATCATTCAAAAATAGTTCGAAAGAATTATCAAAATTTGCTTAGAATATGGTATTATTCTAATAATAATTAAAAGTTATAGGTGGTCGATTTGAAGAAATTTTGGTACTTTATGTGGCTCATAATTTTTATCGTAGTTTTGTGGTCAGGCTATTTATTCGTAACGCAAGCTACCTCACAAAAAGTTAAAATTATGGGACTTTTTATTGGATTGGTAATTTTAGCACGGATTGTAATTACCCCAATTGTTACCATTCTGATTCAGCGTCATGATCGTTTAAAGGAACAGAAAGAACAAGAAAGGGAAAAGCATGGGAAATAAAATTAGTATCTTGACCTATTTAAAACGGACTTTAGTTTTAATTGGGTTATTCTTCATTGTGTTGATTGTCCAATTACCGATTCAATACCTAGCGTTAGTTAAACAAATTTCATTGGCGAAATTAATCGGAATCAGTTTAATTTATTTAGCTGGATTTGGCTTAGCAATTTGGTTAGCCTATAAGGCTTATCGGAGCGTTTATACGCAAACTAAACATGGACTTAATAAAGCTGACTGGAAATTAATCGGAAAGGCATTATTATTTTTCTATGTAGTAGAAATTGGATTATCTATTTTGAATGCTTTAATTTATAAACAAAGTGGTACCGAAAACAACGAAATTATCTTGTCTTTGGTCAAAAGTAACCCAGTTATTTTAGTTTTAATGAGTTTTACGATGACATTTTGTTCACCTGTTTTAGAAGAATTAGTTTTCCGTGGTTATTTAATTAAGGGCTTTTTTCCCAAATTCAAGCCGTTGATTCCAATGCTGGTCAGTGGGGCATTCTTTTCAATTGGACATGTTAGTAGTAATCCCATTAGTTTTTTAATTTATATGTCATTAGGGATGATTCTGGCGTATGTTTATTTAAAACAGGATAAAATTGAAGTTTCAATTGGTCTTCATTTTTTGAATAATTTAATTGCCACAACTTTAATGATTATCGGTGTATTGGTAGGATAGGAAAGATAGATGGATATTTCAGAATTTAATTATTATAATAATTTAAAAAATCGCTTGGCTAAGGTTCAAGATGAAATCACGGTTGCAAAGAAAAATTATTTAAAAAAGATGACTAATCTTAATCAATTAAAAAATGATTATGATGTCGAAACCATCGATCAATTAGTTAGCGTTTTGAATAATGGTGACGAGAATCAAGTTAGTATAGATTTGAAAAATGCATTGCAAAGCCATGATAAACAATATTTGTTAGATAATATGCAAAAAATTGATGGTGCAGACTTTGAAAAGCTTAGTTATCTAAATGCAGAAGCGCGTAGTGTTAAAAATAATTTAACGGATGCCACTAATTTTTATAACGAAACGGCGCTTCCCGTTTTAAATAAAATGGAACAAAGTCAGTTAATCCGTATTTCTGATTTTAAGTCGTCAGGAAGTGAATTTGATACATTCCTTGAAATTGACTATTTTTCTACTTATGATGATTTCAGAGAGGATTTTAGTGATGCTGATTTTGTTCCAGAAATTGTTGAAAAACATTTAGCAGAACGTAGCTCAATGAGTGTTATTATTACATCAGATAATTATCCAAATCAATATGATATTACGATTATGCCCAAAGAAGGAGAATAAAAGATGGTAGATAGAAGAGATTACAAATACCCAGATACCCAAGCTTACGATGCAGTGATTAGAGCACTAAACAAAAATGACGTTACGGTTCGAGATATTTCAAAGGTTGTTTATAACTTACAAAAGAAATACGTAAATATTCCCAGTATGGAATACGTTGATAAGATTGTGATTGATGTTTTACACAAACGCGAGGTTTTAAACAATGCCTTAGTTGGACTAGAAATCGATCGTTTGGCCTCTGAACATCGCCTTGATGAACCACTCCAAAGTATCGTTGAACATGACTTAGGGGTTTTTGGGGTTGATGAGACGTTAGCCTTAGGGATTGCTAATATTTATGGAACGATTGGAATTACTAACTATTGTGGATTAGACACAAACAAACAAGGAATTGTGAGAACTTTAGATCAAAGAACTGATCGAGTTACCACTTTCATTGATGATATTGTGGCTTCTGTTGCGGGGGCTGCTTCTGCGAAAATCGCACACGAAAACTCATAGACATCAAAAAAGACCCATTCGTTTTTTAAACGGATGAGTCTTTTTAGTTTGCGCTTATTTTGCGGCTTTAACTGCCTTGACACATTTAGGGCCAAATTCAAATTCAGCATCTATTGCTTCTGCTTTACCCACGTTTTTTCTTACAACCTTCAACCAGTTAGGTTCGTTATCGCCTAATCCAGTTTGACTAACAAAAACGACTTCTACTAAATCACCAATTTGATAAGGAAGGGCTTCATCAAATTCTTGAAGGGTGTATGTTTCGTATGCTTTAGTTTTCATAATGATTACTCCTAAATTATTATTTAATCTTAATTAGTTTACATCAGAACGATATAAACCAACAACCTTACCTAGAATTGTACAACTTTTTAAGATGATTGGGGCCATGGAATCATTTTCTGGTTGTAACCGAAAATGATCACTTTCTTTAAAGAAGCGTTTACAAGTAGCTTCACCTTCATCGTTCATGGCAATCACAATCTCGCCATTTTCTGCATTTTGTTGCCTACGAACAATTACTTGATCTCCATCTAAAATTCCAATTTTAATCATACTAGTTCCACTGATGGTTAACATAAAAAGTGAATCAGCATTTTGTGCTAAATTTTCTGGAACCGGGAAGTAGTCAGTCGCTTCTTGAACTGCCAGAATTGGTTCACCGGCAGCAACGACTCCTAATAAAGGAATTTCTTTATTAGGAGTCTCTGGGGGTAAGCCTAAGAAATCAATGCCTTCTGGAGTTACCTCTAAAGCTCTTGGTTTAGTAGGATCTTTACTGATGAAGCCTTTTTTCTCTAACCGAGATAAATGTCCGTGGACGGTTGAAGTTGATGAAAGACCAACTTCTTTACCAATCTCACGTACAGTTGGCGGATATCCGTGTTGACGTACGTTATCATAAATAAAACGTAGAATATCCTTTTGCTTTGTGTTTGAACTTATTGACATTTTTTCACCTCGAAGAAAGATTATTAATAGTATGATAAGATTAACATATTTATTCCAATTTGCAAACACTAGTTCGCATCTGAAAACTTTGTTTCTTAAAAATTTCATGATATTATAGAAGTAATTAAATTTAAGGAGTTGTTGACATGGCTGAAGATCCAGAACTTAAGAAAATCATTCCAAGAATTAACGAATTAGCTAATAAGGCTAAAGTACAAGACTTGTCTGATGAAGAAAAAGAAGAACGAGATCGGTTACGCAAACAATACCTCGAGCGCTTCAAATCTAACTTTAAAAGTCAAATTGAAATGACTCAAATTTACGATAAAGATGGAAAAGAAGTTACCCCTGAGGAAGTTAAGGAAGTTCAACGTAAAAAAGATCTTAGAGACGACTAATAATAGAGGAGAATTAGATTATGGCAACTTGGATGTGGATTATATTAGTATTAGTAGCACTTGCTGCTGGATTAGCCCTTGGTTTTTTCGGTGCTCGTAAATACATGGAAAAATATTTGAAGGAAAATCCCCCAATTAATGAAGAACAGTTAAAAGGAATGATGCTTCAAATGGGACAAAAACCTTCTAAGAAAAAATTAAACCAAATGATGAATTCAATGAAACGTAATGCAAAATAAAAAAACGTCACTTTTTAGTGGCGTTTTTTTGATTCATCAATATATACGTAATCAGGATTAATTTCAGCGTCTAATTGTTTAAAAGCATCGCTCATTTGTTTTTCTACTAAAGCCTGATTTTGATCATCTAACTTCAAGTTTTGATCTACAAAAATTGGATTACCAAAGTTAATGTGAGCTTTTTGGCGACCAAAAAACTCTTTTAAAGTTAGGGGACCTTGGTAAACAACTGGTAAGAGTGGGGCCCCAGACATTTTGGCAATCATGGCTGCTCCACCCTTGAGTTTAGTGGAATGTCTAGTACCAGAAGGAAAAATTACCACTGATAAATTAGTTTTACGAAGAATTTTGATTGGTCGTTTAATTACTGCAATTCCAGGATTATTACGATCAACTGGTTCAACGTTTAACTTAGTGAGAAACCATCCCATAATTGGATTTTTAAATAATTCTTTTTTAGCAATGAAATAAAATTGTTTTGGTAATAAAACTGCTGCAAAATAAATCATATCAAACCAAGTCCGATGTGGGGCAACTAGAATGTAATTTCCCTGCGGAATTCGGTCTTGATTCATGACGTCTACTTTTCCGTTGGCAAGGCGAATTAATCCCTTAGCAATTGAAAAGACAAATGAATAAAACAATCTTCTCATCCTCCTTTGTGAGTTGTACAATTGATATTATAGCATTATCCAGAACAGTAAAAAGGTGAATTATGATGAATCAACCAATTGAACTAAAAGCAGGCGAACGAATTGATCAGCTTTATAGTAATGATATAAAAATCATTCAAAATGCCGAAGTTTTTTCTTTTTCATTAGATGCAGTGATGTTAGCTGACTTTGCCAAAGTTAAACAAAGTGCCAAAACTAAAATTGTTGATCTTTGTGCAGGCAATGGGGCAGTCGGTCTATTCATTAGTCAAAAAACTAAAGGGAGCATTGCCGAAGTTGAAATTCAACCCAAGTTATGTGACATGGCTACCAGAAGTGTTGCGTTAAATAAATTAGCAACACAAATTTCAGTTTATAATTTTGATTTAAAAGATAGCTTGAACTATTTTAAAAAGGAATCAATTGATGCGGTAACGGTTAATCCACCTTATTTTGCAGATGAAAAGCAAAGTAAGAAGAATCCTAATACATACTTAGCGATTGCCCGACATGAAATTAAAACCAACTTAGAAATGGTGATTAAAACGTCAAGCGAACTATTGAAAAACAATGGAAAAATGTACATGGTTCATCGACCTGATCGCTTACTTGATATTTTAAACGAACTACAAAAATATCGCTTAGCTCCTAAAGAAATTCAATTTGTGTATCCCAAGGTGGGACGCGATGCTAATATGGTTTTAATTTCAGCCATTAAAGATGGCAAGTTAACGGGCTTGAAAATTAATCCACCAATCGTCGTTTATGATAAGCAAGATAATTATACTGATGTAGTTAGTAGGATGTTGTATGGCAAATAAAAAATATTTTATCTATGTCTTGGTTTGTGGCGATGGGTCTTTTTATGGTGGCTTTACTGATGATGTCGAGCATCGTTTAAAACAACATCAGGCTGGTCGAGGGGCTAAGTATACGCGAAGTCATGCTCCAGTACGGCTGCTGTATTCAGAATGTTTTGATGATAAACGATCTGCTTTAAAAGCAGAGTATGCATTTAAGCATCAAACTCGGCAAGCTAAAGAACGATATTTGATTGCTCATGGCGTTGATCCAATTCTTTGGGTTAATTAATTTATAATTTATGTTTGAAATTCCAGCTAATGTTTTGTATAATTGATTTCGGTATTAATTTACCAATACGCATCTGGATGGTTTTGCATAGTAGTGCTCTTTGAGTTCCATGCATAATTCCAGAGAGGAAAAACTAATTTTTTTGGAGGCTTATTATGGCTGTTGTATCAATGAAACAATTATTAGAAGCTGGTGTACATTTTGGTCACCAAACTCGTCGTTGGAATCCTAAGATGGCTAAATACATCTTTACTGAACGTAATGGTATTTACATTATCGATTTACAAAAGACGGTTAAGTTATTAGGTTCAGCTTACAACTTCATGAAGAGTGAAGCTGCTGACGATGCTGTAGTTCTTTTTGTAGGAACTAAGAAACAAGCACAAGACGCAATTGAAGAAGAAGCAAAACGTTCTGGTCAATTCTACGTTAACCATCGTTGGTTAGGCGGTACTCTTACTAACTGGAACACCATCCAAAAACGGATTAAGTACTTAAAAGATCTTAAAAAGATGGCAACTGACGGTACTTTTGATAGATTACCTAAAAAAGAAGTTGCTTTATTAACTAAGAAAACTGCTAAACTTGAAAGATTCTTAGGTGGTATCGAAGATATGCCTAAGATTCCTAACGTTATGTTTATTGTTGATCCTCATAAAGAAGAAATTGCTCTTAAAGAAGCTCAAAAATTAAACATCCCAGTTATCGCAATGGTTGATACTAATACTGATCCAGATGGTATTGATTACGTTATCCCATCAAACGATGATGCAATTCGTGCAATTAGATTAATTACTTCAACTATGGCTGATGCAGTTATTGAAGGTCGCCAAGGTGAAGATGACGTTAACGAAGAAACTTTCGTAGAAGAAACAACTGAAACAGAAGATAAATAATTAATTGTCAGGCTGACTCTATTTAGACCTATTCGGCCTAGTAGGGTCAGTTTTTTAAATCAATAATTAAATTTAAGGGAGAACTTGGATTATGGCTAAAATTACTGCACAACAAGTTAAAGATTTACGTGAAAAAACAAGTGCCGGAATGATGGATGCTAAGAAAGCCTTAGTTGAAGCTGATGGTGACGAAAAGAAAGCAATGGAAATCCTTAGAGAAAAGGGTGTTGCTAAAGCTCAAAAGAAGAGTGGTAACACTGCTGCTAATGGTTTAACTAAAGTTTCTGTTCACGATAACAAAGCTGCAATTGTTGAAATTAACTCAGAAACTGATTTCGTTGCTGCTAATGACGACTTCAAAAACTTAGTTGATGAAGTTGGTGATTTAATTGCGCTTGAACAACCTAAAGATGTTGAAGCTGCACTTAAATTACATTTAGGTGAAGATGGTTCTGTTGAAGATACCATCATTCACACTAGCCAAATCACTGGTGAAAAAGTTTCTCTTCGTCGTTTCGAAGTTATGAACAAAAACGATGATGAAAACTTTGGTGCCTACTTACACAATGGTGGTGAAATTGGTGTTTTAGTTAAGGTTTCTGGTGCAGACAAAGATGTTGCTAAAGATATTGCAATGCACATTGCTGCTACTAATCCTGAATTCTTATCAAAAGACGATATTTCAGCTGAACGTTTACAACACGAAAAAGATGTTCTTACTAAAGAAGCTCTTGCTGAAGGTAAACCAGCTAACATCGTTGAAAAGATGGTTGCAGGTCGTGTTCACAAATTCCTTGCTGAAATTTGTTTAGTTGACCAACCATTTGTTAAAGACCCAGATCAAACTGTTGGTCAATATATCGAATCTAAAGGTGGAAAAGTTGAAGCCTTTGTAAGATATCAAGTTGGTGAAGGTATTGACGAAGCTACAGAAGCTAAAGACTAGTTCTGTTAGTTTTGGGAAACTCTTTATCAAATGTAAATTTTTATTTGAATAAGTAGGTTTCACCCAAAGCGATTGAATTCTGAATGAGTTCAGTCGCTTTTTGTTTGTTAAATTTCACGTTTTTTCGAAACTAAGCTACTTATTAATCCAACTATTACAAATCTACCGTAATTATTGCTTTTATGCTAAAATTAAAGAGATAAACAAAGAATTTTCTGGAGGAAGCTAAATGTCTGAATTAAAATACAAACGTATTGTTTTAAAATTAAGTGGTGAAGCACTTGCAGGAGAAAAGGGTTTTGGAATTAACCCACCTGTGATTAAAAAGATTGCTGAAGAAATTAAAGATGTTTACAACCAAGGAATTCAAATTGCCATCGTAGTAGGTGGTGGTAACATGTGGCGCGGTGAAGCTGGCGCTGAAATGGGAATGGAACGTTCACAAGCTGATTACATTGGAATGCTTTCAACTGTAATGAATGGACTAGCACTTCAAGATAATCTTGAAACGGCTGGAGTACCAACTCGTCTCCAAACCTCAATTGAAATGAAACAAATTGCTGAACCTTACATTAGAAGAAAAGCAGTTCGTCATTTGGAAAAAGGTCGCATTGTCATCTTCTCTGGTGGAACTGGGAACCCATACTTCTCAACGGATACTGCTGCTGTCTTACGTGCTGCTGAAATTGATGCAGACGCTATTTTAATGGCTAAAAACGGAACGGATGGAATTTACTCTGCTGATCCAAATAAAGATAAAAATGCAGTTAAGTTTGATAAACTAACACAAAAACAAATTCTTGAAAAAGGTTTGAATGTAATGGATTCAACTGCAAGCTCATTATCAATGGATAACGATATTCCTTTGGTAGTCTTCAACTTAAACGAACCTGGAAACATTAAGCGGGTAGTTGAAGGTGAAAATATTGGAACTGTTGTGGAAGGAAAATAGACATGGCTAATACTAAAGAATTAATTAATGATACAAAACACAAAATGGAAAAGGCTCAATCTGTACTTGAGTCAGATTTAGGACAAATGCGCGCTGGACGTGCTAATGCAAGCATTCTTAAACCAGTAATGGTTGAATACTATGGGGCACCAACACCCTTAGTACAAGTTGCATCTGTTTCAATTCCTGAACCACGAATTATGATGATTACGCCTTATGACAAAACTGCTTTAAAGGAAATCGAACGCGGAATTCTTGAAGCAGATTTAGGCCTTAATCCAATGAATGATGGAGATGTAATTCGAATTGAAATTCCCCAACTTACTGAAGAACGTCGGATGGAATTAGCTAAAAAAGTTAAGGCTGCTGGAGAACAAAGTAAAGTTGCAGTTCGAAATGTTCGTCGTGATAGTATGGACATTGTTAAACGTGAATCAAAAAATGATGAAATTAACGATGACGAAGCCCATGACTTAGAAGATCAAATCCAAAAGATTACTAACGAAGCAATTAAAGGTATTGATCAAATTGTTAAAGACAAGCAAGCATCAGTAATGAACGACTAAACTTGAGGAAGTGTGATTATGCCTGAAGCCGATAATACCAGATTTGAAGTAACTCCGGGAACAACTGAATTTGATAAAATGATTTTTAAATTATTACAACCAGTTGATGATTCAAAAATTAAGAGTTTAGAATTTAATGGGGAAAGCTTTGCTGAAGTACAGGTTGGGGTTTATGTGATGCCCGCGCTAATGTGCGAAGACTTAAATTTATTCTTTTTGATTTCTCAATTAATTGATAGTGATTGGATTATCGCATTTTCCAAGGCAACTGTTGAAAATCAAATTGATGTTACTGATTTATCTGAACCCATTCCCACCGGTGAGGGATTAAATCTCCTTGGGTCTGAATGCCCAATTGTTGCCAATCAAATATTAGATTATTTTTCTGAACTTTTTGAAAAAGGAAAAGGTGAATGGAAAATGATCAAATAAAGGATGAGTTCGCTCATCCTTTATTTAATTTAAGCAATGAGGTGAAAAAATGGCTGAAGAAAAAATTGACATGAATAAAATTCCAGAAAGTGTCGCCATTATTATGGATGGAAATGGAAGATGGGCTAAAAAGCGTCATCTTCCTCGAATTGCAGGACATAAACGTGGGATGGATGTTGTTGAAGAAATTACTACGGAAGCTAGTGATTTAGGCGTTAAAGAACTAACGTTATATGCTTTTTCGACTGAGAATTGGAAGCGTCCGGCTGGAGAAGTTAGTTATATCATGAGCTTGCCTTCAACTTTCTTTGATAAGTTCATTCCAAACTTAATCAAAAATAATGTCAAAGTTAGAACAATTGGTGACATTTCACAATTACCAAAAAAAACTAGAGAAGCAGTTGCTAATGCAATTGAGGCAACTAACCATTGTACCGGCATGATTTTAAACTTTGCCCTTAACTATGGTAGTCGCTTAGAAATCATCAATGCGACCAAACAAATTGCGACAGCAGTTAAAAATGGAACGCTTGAAGTTGATGAGATTGATGATGCAATTTTTTCTCATAATTTAGAGACGTCTGAGCTAAAAGATCCTGATTTATTAATTAGAACTAGTGGTGAGAAGCGAATTTCTAATTTTTTACTTTGGCAAATTGCTTACAGTGAGTTAGTTTTTGTTGATAAGATGTGGCCTGAATATCATGCTGAAGATTTTAGAAAAACAATTATTGATTTTCAAAATCGTCATCGTCGCTTTGGTGGATTAATTAATAAATAGGAGTGAATTTTTATGAAGCAACGAATTATTACCGCAATTATTGCGCTATTAATTTTTATTCCAGTAATTATTACTGGTGGATATGTAATTGATTTTGCTGCAATTGTACTTGGAATAATTGCAATGTCAGAGATTTTCATTATGAAAAAGAAAATGATTATTTCTTGGGAAGCACTAATTTCGTACATTGGTGTGGCATGCTTGATTGTACCAACTAACTTTTCTAATCTTTTACCAGACTATTTAAGTCCAGCATTTATCTTTTATACCCTAGTTATGCTATTGTTATTAGCAACTGTTTTTTCCAAAAACAAGTTTAATTTTGATGATGCTGGCGTATATACCCTTGGAATGATGTACATCGGTTTTGGTTTCCATTACTTTGTGGTGGCAAGACAAGACAGTTTAACAACCTTACTTTATGCTTTATTGATTGTTTGGTGTACTGATTCAGGAGCCTACTTTGTCGGTAAATATTTTGGAAAAAACAAACTGGCAAAACACATTTCTCCTAATAAAACTTGGGAAGGTTCCATTGGTGGAACTTTGATTGCTACGATTGTATGTACCATTTACTTAGTTTTCTTCCCAATTTCAGGAATTAGTTTGGTAGCAATGATTGGATTTACCATTATTCTTTCAATCTTCGGTCAACTTGGTGATTTAGTAGAATCTGCTTTAAAACGTTTTTATGGAGTTAAAGATTCTGGTAAAATTTTACCAGGACATGGTGGGATTTTAGATCGCTTTGACAGTCTTTTATTCGTTTTACCATTGCTCCACTTATTAGGAATCGTTTAAACGAAAGGTTTGTGATGATTTGTTAACAACTATTATTAGTTTTATCATTGTTTTTGGAATATTAGTTTTTGTTCATGAATTTGGGCACTTTATTGTTGCCAAAAAATGTGGAATTATGGTTCGTGAATTTTCAATCGGAATGGGTCCCAAGTTATTTTTTTATCGGCATAATCATACTACCTACACAATTAGACTATTACCATTGGGTGGATATGTACGATTAGCAGGTAGTGCAGACGATGATGAAGATGAAATTAAGCCAGGATCAATTGTTAAATTACAACTGAATGATGCAGGGATAGTTACCAAAATTGATTTGAGTAAGAAAAATAAATTATTTAAAGGAATCCCATTTCAGGTTTCAGATGCTGATTTAGTTAATGGACTTTGGATTGAGGGTTATGAAAATGGCAATGAAAACGAGCAAAAACGTTTAAAAGTTGACCATGATGCCTTAATAGTGCAAAAAGATGGGGTTGAAGTCCAAATTGCACCAGCTGATGTTCAATTTCAAAATGCTCCGGCTTGGAAAAAAATATTAGTTAATTTTGCTGGAATTTTCAACAATGTATTACTAGCAATTGTCGCTTTCATGCTATTAGCTTTTCTTCAAGGTGGGGTTGGCACTAACTCTAATCAAGTGCAAGTTTCTGATAGTTCTCCTCACGTTGCTAAGACAGCCGGAATTAAAGATGGTGATCGAATTTTAGCCGTTAATGGGATTAAAACAAATGACTTTCAAGCAATTGCTACTCAAATTGAAAAGCAACCCAATAAAAAGGTTAACTTAACAGTGCAAGCTAACCATAAAATCCGTAACGTTAAGCTAATTACTGATTCAAAAGAAATGAACAAGCAAAAAATTGGGGTAATTGGGATTAAACAAACCTTAGATACCAGTTTTAGTGCTAAGGTTATGTCTGGATTTACTACGACTTGGACCATGACTAAGAGTCTATTTGGAGCTTTATGGCAAATGGTTTCTGGTCACTTTAGTTTAAATAATCTTGGTGGACCAGTTGCAATTTACGCAAATACCTCAGCAGCAACTTCATTAGGTTTGATTGGCGTAGTGCAATTCTTAGGTTGGTTATCAATTAACCTAGCCGTCGTTAACTTAATTCCAATTCCTGCCTTAGATGGTGGTAAACTATTGTTAAACATTATTGAATTAATTAGAAGAAAGTCACTTTCAGAAAAAACAGAGCTGGTAATTACCATGATTGGTTTTGTCTTTTTAGCTGGCTTAATGATTTTAGTTACTTGGAATGATATTATGCGTTATTTCGTTCGATAAGAAGAGGAGTGAAGAAATGAAACAATCAAAAATGTTGATTCCTACTCAAAAGCAGGATCCAACGGGTGCAGAAGCGATTAGTCATAAAATGTTAATTCGGGCTGGTTATATTCGTCAAATTTCAGCGGGAACATATGCTTATTTACCAATGGCATATCGAGTTTTAGAAAAAATTGAAAAGATTATTAAGCAAGAAATGAATCAAACTGGGGCTAACGAAATGTTACTTCCAGAAATCATTCCTGCCCAATTTTGGAAAGATTCAGATCGATATGAATCATATGGTCCTGAACTATTTAAATTGAAGAATCGACATGAAACTGATTTTATTTTAGGACCAACTCATGAAGAAACAATGACAGAGTTAATTAAAGGAACGATTTCATCATATAAAAAACTTCCTTTGAATTTATATCAAATTCAAGATAAATTTCGGGATGAAGACCGTCCCCGCTATGGTCTTTTAAGAAGTCGTGAATTTAGAATGTTAGATGCTTACTCATTTGCTTCAAATGATGGAGAATTAGATGTCACTTATAAAGAAATGAATGATTCATTTCGAAAAATATTTGACCGAGTTGGCTTAAACTATCTTGGAATCATTGGTGATAGTGGTAGTATGGGTGGTTCAGATTCAATGGAATTCTCAGCTCCTGCAGCAGTAGGTGAAGACACGATTGTTTATTCAGATGATAGTGACTATGCTGCTAACTTAGAAATGGCCACTGATATGTTTGTGAACAAGAAGTCCCATGCTGAAATGGCTCCTTTAGAATTAGTTGATACTCCTGATGTTAAAAACATCAACCAAGTTGCTAAATTCTTTGAGATTGACAAGAATCAAATTATTAAGAGCTTACTTTACATGGTTGATGAAAAACCGGTGTTAATCTTAGTTCGAGGTAATCAAGAAGTTAATCCAGCCAAAGTTAAAAATTATTTTCATGCAGATGGGGCTGAACTAGCTACTGCTGATCAAGTTAGTGAATATTTAGGAGTTAAGCCAGGTTCAGTTGGACCTTTTGAGGTAGCAAATGAGATTCCAGTTTTAGCCGATGAATACGTACAAAGTATCGTTAACGGGGTAACTGGCGCTAATCAAGACGATAAGCACTACCAAAATGTAAATCCAGAACGTGACTTACCTGAATTAACTTATGGTGATTTCCGACTTGTTAACGAAGGAGATATTTCACCTGATGGTAGTGGAGTTTTGAAATTTACTAAAGGGATTGAAATTGGTCACATTTTCAAACTAGGAACACGCTACACTGACATTTTAGGTGCTAAGATTCTGGATGAAAATGGTCGACAAAAACCAATTATTATGGGATGCTATGGGATTGGAGTAAGTCGTCTACTTTCAGCAATTTCTGAACAACAAGCTGATGAAAATGGTCTGGTTTGGCCAAAGGCAATTGCTCCTTTCGATGTTCACTTGATTCCCACTAACATGAAAAAAGCAGAACAAGTTGAACTTGCTAATCAAATTTATGATAATCTTCAAGCAACTGGTTTAGAAGTTTTGATGGATGATCGTAAGGAACGTGCTGGAGTTAAGTTTGCTGATTCTGATTTGATTGGAATTCCAATTCGAATTACAATTGGTAAAAAAGCAGATGAAGGTATTGTAGAAGTTAAGATTCGTAAAACTGGTGAAACAGTTGAAGCAAAGGTTGATGACCTTAAAAATACCATTGAAATTTTATCAAAAGAAATTTAAACATTAAGACCAGATTTTACTGGTCTTTTTTGTTCGTTTGAGGGGAGGAAAAAATGCCTTTAAATAATAAAGAAAAATTTAGTAAGTTATTAGATCAAATTAAAATTAATGATGCGTATCGTTCCGAATTTGAAGATGCAGAAATTGAACAAGTTCGGGTTCACCAAAAATCGAAAAAATGGGATTTTCATTTTTTCATTCCGAAGGTGCTTTCCTTTCAAGCTTTTAATGACTTCATAACTGGATTACAAACGGCTTTTAGTGAAATTGCAACGGTTGATTTTTACATCCAAACTCAGCAAACGGAACTAAGCAATCGAGAAATTGGTGATTATTGGCAATGGGCAGTTAATAATTCGGGAATTCAGTCTAGTTTATTGCATGAACTTTGTGATAATAACGTGCCTGAATTAGATGATGGGCGAGTTAATTTTTATGCAGTTAACGAACTGGTTAAAGATTTCATGAATGACAAAGCCATTGCCCCAATTCTAAATGCTTATCAAAAAGCAGGGTTTCCCAAGTTTGATATCAATACAATGGTTGATGAAACTGAGTCACAAACACGAATTCAAGCATTAAAAGCAGCTAAGCATGAACGTGATGAAAAATTAGCCAAACGTGCTCAAGCTGCCGCTGCTAAAGCCAATGCTCAAAAAGCTCCAGCTAGCTCGGGAAGCGTAATGATTGGTCGCAAAATTGCTGATAACGTTGACATTACGCCACTAGAAAATATTACTGAAGAAGAACGTTCACTGGTGGTTAATGGTTACGTTTTTAGTAAAGAAATCAGAGCATTACGTTCAGGTCGATCACTAATGATTTTGAAAATCACTGATTATACTTCCTCAATTACCATTAAGAAGTTTTCTAAAGATGATGAAGAAGGAGCTAAGTTTGCAAACCTTGAAGAAGGAAGTTGGGTAACTGTTCGAGGAAGTATTCAAGAAGATAATTATTCTCATGAACTTGCAATGAACGCCTATGACATTAATCCAGCAACTCATACGGAACGCGAAGATACCGCTCCCGCTGATCAAAAGCGGACTGAACTTCATCTTCACTCTAATATGAGTCAGATGGATGCGACTAATTCAATTACTGACTTTGTTAAGCAGGCCAAAAAATGGGATCATAAAGCCATTGCAATTACCGATCATGATGATGTGCAAGCCTTTCCAGAAGCTTATAATGCAGCCCAAAATAATGACATTAAAATGTTATATGGGATGGAAGCCAATGTGGTTGATGATGGCGAACCAATTGCTTTTAATGACAAACACGTTGGGTTAAAAGATGCAACTTATGTCGTGTTTGATACGGAAACCACTGGATTATCAGCGATTTATGATCGTGTAATCGAACTTTCAGCAGTTAAAATGCGAGGCAACAATGTGATTGAAGAGTTTGAACAGTTCATTGATCCTGGTTTTCATCTTTCGGAACAAACGACTAATTTAACGTCGATTACTGACGATATGGTGGCCGGTTCAAAGTCCGAAGAAGAAGTGTTTAAAATGTTCCGTGAATTCTGTGGTGACGCGATTGTAGTTGGTCATAATGTTACCTTTGATGTTGGGTTTATGAATACTGGTTATGCTCGTCATGGGATGGAAAAAATTCAGAACCCAATTATTGATACTTTAACTTTGGCCCGTTTTTTATATCCAAATTACAAAAGTTATCGGTTAAATACCTTGGCTAAAAAGTTTGATGTGGTCTTGGAACATCATCATCGAGCCATTTATGATGCTGAAACCACTGGACATTTGAACTATCTTTTCTTAAAAGATGCCGAGGAAAAATATCACATTCAATATCATGATCAATTAAACGATCATATGACAGAAAATGCTGCTTATAAACATGCTCGTCCATTTCATGCAATTTTGATGGCGAAAACTCAAGCTGGTTTAAAGAATTTATTTAAATTAGTTTCATTGGCGCACATTAAGTATTTTTATCGGGTACCTCGAATTCCGCGGAGTGAATTAGAAAAATATCGTGAAGGAATTTTAATTGGGTCAGCTTGTTCCAGTGGTGAAGTATTCACTGCGATGATGCAAAAGGGAAAACAGGAAGCACTAGATAAAGCTAAATTTTATGATTATCTGGAAGTTCAACCCCAAGCTACCTATCAGCCATTGCTCGATTCTAAATTAATTAGTGATCGCGGAAAGCTACAAGAAATTATTAAGAATATGTCAGATGTGGCTGATGAAGTAAATATTCCCTTAGTCGCTACTGGCGATGCCCATTACCTTGATCCCCATGATTATATTTATCGTAAAATATTGATTAATTCACAGGGAGGCGCAAATCCGCTTAATCGGACGGAATTACCTGATCTTCATTTTCGAACCACTGATGAAATGTTGAAAGATTTTAACTTTTTAGGGGCTGATTTAGCTAAAAAAATTGTCGTGGATAATCCTAATCAAATTGCCGATGAAATTGACGAAATCCATCCTTTAAAAGATAAATTGTACACTCCTAAAATGGAAGGTGCAGAAGATGAAATTAAACAGCGGACCTACGATAAAGCCCATGAATTATATGGTGAAAAACTTCCGGAAATTGTCGAACAACGAGTTGAACGGGAACTAAAATCAATTATTGGAAATGGATTTTCGGTTATTTATTTAATTTCGCAACGGCTGGTAGCTAAAAGTAATAAAGATGGTTATTTGGTAGGATCCCGGGGATCAGTTGGTTCTAGTTTGGTTGCTACCATGACGGGAATTACAGAAGTTAATCCCTTACCGCCACATTATCGTTGTCCTAAATGTCATTATTCAGAATTTTTCACAAAGGGTGAATATAGTTCTGGATTTGATTTACCTAAAAAAGCCTGTCCTAATTGTGGAACGACCTTAATTGGTGATGGTCATAATATTCCCTTTGAAACTTTCTTAGGGTTCAAGGGTAATAAAGTTCCTGATATTGATTTGAACTTCTCTGGTGATTATCAAGCCATTGCACATAATTATACAAAGGTCTTGTTTGGCGAAAACAACGTATACCGTGCGGGAACGATTGGAACGGTTGCGGACAAAACCGCTTATGGATATGTAAAAGCATATGAACGTGATACAGGAAAGCACTTTAGGGGAGCCGAAATTGATCGATTAGCCAAAGGTGCAACTGGGGTCAAACGAACCACCGGACAACATCCGGCCGGAATTATTATTGTTCCAGATTACATGGATATTTATGATTTCACTCCAATTCAATTCCCAGCTGAAGATCAATCATCAGCTTGGCAAACCACTCATTTTGATTTCCATTCGATTCACGATAACATTTTAAAAATGGATATTTTGGGTCATGATGATCCAACCATGATTCGGATGCTGCAAGATTTATCTGGAATTGATCCATATACCATTCCGATGAATGATGCTGGGGTAATGTCAATTTTCAGTAGTCCTGAAATTTTAGGGGTAACGGAAGAACAAATCCAATCTAAAACGGGGACGTTAGGAATTCCTGAATTCGGAACTCGATTTGTTCGAGGAATGCTTGAACAAACCCATCCCCAAAACTTCTCTGATTTACTTCAAATTTCTGGTTTATCACATGGAACCGACGTGTGGTTAGGCAATGCCGATGAATTGATTAAGGATGGAACCGCCACCATTTCCAACGTTATTGGTTGTCGTGATAACATCATGACCGATTTGATTAATTATGGAGTTGATTCGGAAACGTCCTTCCAAATTATGGAAAAAGTTCGTAAAGGTAAGGGAATTAAGGACGAATGGCAACAAACGATGCGGGATGCCAACGTTCCCGAGTGGTATATTGATTCTTGTTTAAAGATTAAGTACATGTTCCCACGAGCACATGCGACTGCTTACGTATGGATGGCGCTTCGAATTGCTTACTTCAAGGTTTATTTCCCATTGGTCTACTATGCAGCTTACTTTTCAGTGCGGGCGGATGACTTTGATGTTGAGGCAATGGCCCACGGAAAAGAAGCGGTTAAAGATGCCATGAAAGCAATTGAAGATAAAGGTAATGATGCTTCAACTAAAGAAAAGAATTTATTGACCGTTTTACAGTTAGCAAATGAAATGATTGAACGGGGCTTTGAATTTGAAATGATTGATTTAGATCGTTCTGATGCATCCGAATGGCTAATGGATGGCAATAAATTAATTGCCCCATTTAGTGCGATTCCTGGATTAGGGTTAAACGTGGCTAAACAAATTGTGGCTGCACGAGCAGATAAACCATTCATTTCAAAGGAAGATCTTGCTAAACGTGGAAAAGTTTCGAAAACAATTATTGAATTTATGACGAAAAACGGAGTGCTTAAAGGCTTACCCGATGAAAATCAGCTTAGCTTATTTGATATGATGTAGTTCTTTAATTGTAGAAAGCGATTGAATATGTTATATTAAACATAGTAATTAAAAACTCTTTTAAGGGTGAGCAGAGATGCTCGCCCTTTTTATTGGAAAATTTTGGAGGTAAATAGTTGAGCGAAGTTAGCGAAATTATTGATAAAGTTACCGACACTGTCCAACCAATTTTAGATGAAAATAATTTTTATCTATATAGTGTTGAATATGTACAAGAAGGTGGAAGTTGGTACCTACGTGTCTTTATCGATAAAGATAATGGGGTTTCAATCGATGATTGTGTCCTAGTTAGTGATCAATTAAGTGAAAAATTAGATGAAATCGATCCTGATCCATTTGCGGATCAATATTTCTTAGAAGTTTCCTCACCTGGTGCAGAACGACCATTAAATAATGAAAAAGATTATCAAAATGCGATTAATGAATACATTAATGTTTCTCTCTACCAAAAATTAGATGGAAAGAAAATGTATGAAGGAACTTTAAAGGAACTGAACGATGATGATTTAACTTTAATTGTTAAAGATAAAACTCGTCGTAAAGAGGTTACAATTCCTCGAAAGTTAATCTCAAAGGCCAGACTAGCAATTGAATTTTAGTTAGGAGAAATAACATGAGTAAGGAATTAATAGGTGCTCTTGATGCGTTAGAACAAGAAAAGGGCATTAAAAAAGAAGTTGTGATCGAAGCGCTTGAAGCAGCGTTAGAATTAGCTTACAAACGGAATTATGATCAAGCCCAAAACGTTCAAATTGATTTTGATGAACGCAAGGGTAACATGAACGTTTATGCCGTTAAAAAAGTAGTAGAAGAAGTTGCTGATCCCCGGCTTGAAGTTAGTTTGGATGAAGCCTTAGCCATTAACCGTGGTTACGAACTTGGTGATGAAATCAAGTTTAAAGTGACTCCGGAAAACTTTGGTCGGATTGCAGCACAAACTGCTAAGCAAGTTATCATGCAACGGGTTCGTGAAGCAGAACGAAAAACGGTTTATGACAAGTACAGTAAATACCAGGACGAATTAATTAACGCTGAAGTTGAACGTCAAGATAATCGTTTTGTCTATTTGACAATGAACGGCGTCGAAGCAGTCATGGAACAAAATGATCAAATGCCAAATGAAGTTTATCGTCCCCAAGAAAAAATCAAAGTTTACGTGACTAAAGTTGATGATTCTGCCAAGGGTCCGCAAGTCTTCGTGAGTCGGACTGCACCAGGATTGTTAAAACGATTATTTGAACAAGAAGTTCCAGAAGTTTATGACGGAATTGTTGAAATTGTTTCGATTGCTCGTGAAGCTGGTGATCGTTCCAAGGTTGCGGTTCGTTCTAACGATGCTAACGTTGATCCTGTTGGAACAACTGTGGGACCTCGGGGACAACGGGTGCAAGACATCGTTAACGAACTTGGTGGGGAAAACATGGATATCGTGCAATGGGATGAAAATCCAGCACAATACATTGCCAACGCCTTGAATCCTGCAGATGTTTTGGATGTTATTTTTAAGGATGGCGAAGAAAAATCATGTACGGTCGTGGTTCCGGATGACCAATTGTCACTTGCCATTGGTAAACGTGGACAAAATGCCCGTTTAGCAGCTCGTTTAACTGGATATAAGATTGACATTAAGCCTGAATCAGAAATGAACAAACCTGCTGATGAAGACCAACCTGAAGTAGAAACTACTGAATCTGAAGATTAATATCTGAGAGGAAATTAGTTATGAAAACACGTAAAGTACCAATGCGAAAAGATGTTATTTCGGGAGAAATGTTTCCTAAACGTGAATTAGTTCGAATTGTACGCGATAAAGAAATGAATGTTTCTTTAGATGATTCTGGTAAAAAGCCAGGTCGCGGGGCTTATGTTCGAATTGATGTAGATGCCGTTAAAAGTGCAAAAGCACAACATTTATTAGATCAAGTTTTTGATGTGAAGTTGACTGATGACTTTTATGATAATTTGATTGATTATGTTGACCATGTTCAGGCACGGGAAGAATTAAAACGTAATGACAAACTATAATCAGATACTAAATCTTTTGGGAATCGCGCGTCGGGCTGGTAAGATAGTTTCAGGAGAAGGAATTGTCTTAAATGCAATTAAAAAAGGAAAAGTTAAATTTCTTTTGATTGCCTCTGATACTGGCGCAAGTACTACCAAAAAATTTTTAAATAAGACTGATTTTTATAAAGTACCATTTAATCATGAAATTACTAAAAGTGATCTAAGCGATGCGATTGGACAAAACCGGACAATCGTAGGCATCACAGATAATGGTTTTGCGAGGAAATTAAATGAATTAAACGAATAATAAGGAGAGTGATTCTATGCCTAAAAAGAGAATTTATGAATTGGCCAAAGAATTAAACGTGCCAAGTAAAAAAATCCTAACAGCTGCGCAATCAAAGGGATATGATGTTAAGAATCATATGTCAGGATTAGACGCTACTGAAGAAAAGACGGTAAGAGGAATGCTAAATAACCATCAAGAACCTGCTAAGAAACCAGCAGCTAAACCTGCAAGTGCTAAGAGCACTCATGCAAACAACAATCATCGTCCTGCTGCTTCACAAAGCCGGAACTCGAATGGTAGCAATCCTACAAATCATCGTACTAATAATAATCACTCAAACAATAACCATAGTAGCAACAACAATGCCCAACGAAACAATGGGCAACGGGCTAATAGTTCACAACATAGTAGCAACACGCAAAGAACTAATAGTAAGCCTCAAACTACTAATAGTAGCCAAACCCATGCTAAAAGTACCAACTCTACTCAAACTCGTACCACTACTACTAGCAATAGTGGTAAATTTGGTGGTAGTTTAAATAACCGTAACAATAAGAAGAAACGTCGTAATAACCGTAAAGGACGTAATCCATTCGCTGGAATGTATTCTAAGAACCAACGAATTCGTCAAAACAAGAAAAAGGGTCCTTCAGTACGTAAGAATCGTCCATTGCCTGAAGTATTGATGTATGAAGATGGAATGAACGCCCAGGACTTAGGTAAGTTATTACATCGTGAACCAGCTGAAATTATTAAAAAGTTATTTATGCTTGGTATGATGGTTAACCAAAATCAATCACTTGATAAAGATACGATTGAAGTTTTAGCTGAAGATTACGGTATCAAAGCAGAAGAAAAGCAACGTGTCGATGTTTCTGATATTGATAAATTCTTTGAAGAAGCTGAAAACAACACTGAATATGAAGCACCACGTCCACCAGTTGTGACAATCATGGGACACGTTGACCATGGTAAGACAACCTTACTTGATTATTTGAGACATTCTCACATTACTTCAGGAGAAGCTGGGGGAATTACTCAAGCAATCGGTGCTTACCAACTTCATCTTGATGGAAAAGACATTACCTTCTTAGATACCCCAGGACATGCGGCCTTTACGGAAATGCGTGCTCGTGGAGCTAACATCACTGACATTACGATTCTAGTGGTTGCTGCTGATGATGGAGTAATGCCACAAACTGTTGAAGCCATTGATCATGCTAAGGCTGCTGGAACTCCAATTATCGTGGCTGTTAACAAAATCGATAAAGCTGGTGCCAACCCTAACCATGTTAAAGAACAATTAATGGGTTACGGTTTAGTGCCTGAAGATTATGGTGGTGATACCATTTTCGTTGATATTTCTGCTAAAAAAGGAACCAACGTTGATGATTTACTTAACATGGTTCTTCTTCAAGCCGACGTGATGGAACTTAAAGCTAACCCTAAACAAAATGGGGCTGGTTCAGTAGTTGAAGCTCGACTTGATCGTGGTAAAGGTCCAGTTGCTACGTTATTAGTTCAACAAGGTACCTTACACAAAGGTGATCCAATTGTGGTTGGTGATACTTTTGGTCGAGTTCGGACAATGACTAACGAACTTGGTCAAGAAATTGAATCAGCTACTCCTTCAACTCCAGTTGAAATTACTGGATTGAATGATGTACCTGAAGCCGGAGATCGTTTCATTGTATTTAATGATGAAAAGACTGCTCGGGCCGCTGGTGAAGAACGAGCTAAAGAAGCACAAATGGAAGAACGGAAACAAAATAATCGGGTTACACTTGATAACTTGTTTGATTCAATGAAAGAAGAAGACATGAAGCAAGTTAACGTAATTATTAAAGCGGATGTTCAAGGTTCAGTAGAAGCCCTTGCAGGTAGTTTAAAGAAAATTGATGTGGAAGGCGTTAACGTTAACGTAATTCACTCATCAGTTGGAGCGGTAAATGAAAGTGATATTGCACTTGCTAAAGCAAGTAATGCAATTATTATTGGATTTAATGTTCGTCCTACACCACAAGCAAAGATTCAAGCTGAAACTGATAAAGTTGATATTCGTCTTTACCAAGTTATCTACAATGCCATTGATGATGTAACAGCAGCTATGAAAGGTAAACTTGATCCAACGTTTGTTGAAGAAGTTACTGGTAGTGTTGAAGTTCGTCAAATTTACAAAGCATCATCAGTTGGTACCATTGCTGGTGGAATGGTAAACGATGGTTACATTAAGAGTGACAGTAAAGTTCGTTTGATTCGTGATAATGTTGTTAAATATGATGGTGAAATTGGTAGTTTGAAGCGATTCAAAGATGACGTTAAAGAAGTTAAACAAGGTCATGAATGTGGAATTACCATTGAAAACTACAATGACATCAAAGAAGGCGACGTGATTGAAGCTTATCAAATGAAAGAAGTTGCTCCTAAATAATAATTAGAAAGGAGTCGATGAAGATGGCACAATATCGAGTTGGAAGATTACAACAAGAAATTCAACGAGAAGTAGATGATATTCTACTTAAAAGAGTTCGTGACCCTCGAGTTCAAGGAATAACCATCACTGGAGTTAAAGCAACCGGTGATTTACAACAAGCTACTATTTTTTATAGTACTTTGAAAGATGATGAAAAAGCACAAGAACAAGTTCAAAAAGGACTTGATAAAGCAACGGGATTAATCCGTGGCGAACTTGGACATCGTTTAAGTATTTACGTTACCCCTGAAATTCATTTTGAAAAAGATCAATCAATTCAATATGGAAGTAAAATTGATGAATTGATTAATAAATTAAAGCGCGAACAATAAAAAAAGGTGGCTGAGGACAGATTGTTCTCAGTCATTTTTGCGTATATAAATAAATGAGGAGATCACATGATTACTGGAATAATTCCTTTATATAAACCTTTGGGTATGACAAGTTTTGATTGTGTAAGTAAAATGCGGCGGATTATTCATCAAAAAAGAATTGGGCATAGTGGGACCCTTGATCCTAATGTTGATGGTGTTTTACCAATTTGCTTGGGCCATGCCACTAAAGTCGTTGACTTTTTAATGGCTTCTGGAAAAGTTTATCAGGGAGCAATCACTTTGGGATTTTCAACGACCACTGAAGACTTAGATGGTGAAATTGTAGCTGAAGATTATAATTTTGAACCTTTAACGGATGAACAAATTCAAACAGGGTTAAATAATTTTGTTGGTGATATTACCCAAATTCCACCAATGTTTTCGGCAGTTAAAGTTAATGGTCGTCGCTTGTATGACTATGCTCGCCACGGTGAAACCGTCGAACGACCCAAACGAATTGCTCATATTGATTATTTTAAACAACTAGGTCATTCAATTATTGATGAAGCGACGCAGACACAAACCATTTTTTTTGAAGTTGGTTGTGGAAAAGGGACTTATGTTAGAACGTTAGCGGTTGATTTTGGTAAACAATTTGGCATTCCAGCGGTAATGTCACAACTTACCCGAATTAAAAGTGGTGGCTTTACCATTGCTGAAACCGTGACCTTTGAGAAATTAGAAAAGGCTTCAGAAAATGGTGAATTAGAATCATTAATTTATCCAATTGGGCAGGCCTTAGAAAACTATTCCAAAATTAATTTATCAGCTCAACAATGGTCTCGCATCAAAAATGGTGCTTTTCTGCTGTTTAACGAAGTTAATTCTACTGATGAACATGTTTTACTTTGTTATGATGGAGTTGACAGGGCCTTATATGAACGAAATGAAGAAAAACAACAATATAAGCCATTTAAAATGTTTAATCTTGACTAGGGGAAATTATGAAAGTTATCGATTTGTCTTATCCAATTAATAAAAAAATAGAAGTTGAGCAACCAATTGTTTTAGCCATGGGTTTCTTTGATGGGGTCCATTTAGGGCATCAAAAGGTAATTAACCAAGCTAAAGAAATTGCTATGAAAAAAAGGCTCCCGTTAGCCGTCTTAACTTACGATCATCATCCAGCGTTAGTTTATAAAAAATTAGAGGGTAATGCCGCGCGTTATCTCTCAACTTGGGAGCGTAAAACGCAATTATTTGAAGAACTAGGCGTCGACATTGTCTATCGAGTGAACTATAACTATGCGTTTCAAGCGCAAAATCCACAAGCGTTCGTTGATAATTATTTAATTCCAATGCAGGTTGCTACGGTCGTAGCAGGTTTTGATCATACTTATGGCGCAAAACAGGCTACGATGAATGACTTACCGAATTATGCACGGGGACGTTTTTCGGTTGTAACGGTTTCTGCGGACTTATTAGATGGCAAAAAAATTAGTTCAACCAGAATTCGTCGTAACTTAGAACAAGGTCATTTGAAAACGGTTAATCAATTACTAGGCTATCAATTTGAAACTAGTGGAACGGTTGTTCATGGGCTAGCCCGGGGACGAACGTTAGGCTTTCCTACTGCTAATATTGAATATAATGCGTTACAGCAAATCCCGTCTGAAGGAATTTACATTGTCAGTATGCTAGTTAATAATCACTGGTATCCAGCCATGGCTTCAATCGGAAGAAATGTAACCTTTGGGGATCATAATCCCGTTACGATTGAAATTAATATTTTAGATTTTGATCAAAACATTTATGGGAATGAAGTTAAAGTTCGTTGGTTAACAAAGATGCGGGAAGAAGTTAAATACACCGGGGAAAAAGCCTTGATTGAGCAACTTAAACAAGATGAAATTAATACCAGAACTTACTTTAGTAATTTAGAGCAAGCTTAATTCTTGACCTTCAGTTTATTCCTTGGTACTCTATAAATGTGCCTTAGCACTTGAACAGTATGAGTGCTAAAAAGGAAGTGATAATGATGCTGACAGAACGACAAGCGATGATTTTAAAGTATATCATCGACGACTATTCTAAAACTGGTGTGCCAATTGGTTCGAAGGCGTTAGCTGAACAATTACCAATTCACGTTAGTTCAGCAACAATTCGAAATGAGATGGCGGTGTTAAGTCACCAACATTTCATCGAAAAGTTGCATACATCTTCTGGAAGGGTTCCTTCTAATCTAGGTTATCGATACTATATCGATCATTTGGCTAAGCCAACTAAGCTAGATCAAAAACATTTGCGTTACATTAGTGAAATGTTAGATGGATCTTTTCAGCAAATTGATGATATCGTGCGTCAATCGGCTGACGTCCTTTCTCATCTTACTGACTACACGGCTTTGACTTTTAGTCCAGAGTTACCAACTGAAAATCGAATTAAGCATCTACAGTTGGTAAATATTGGGATAAATCGAATTATGGTAGTGATTGTGATGGGAAATGAACAGGTTGAAAGCCAGTCATTTTTAGTTGCAAATCACTATACAGACTCGCAATTAACCAAAGCCACTAATTTATTAAATCAACAATTAGTTGGTAAATCTGCTCGGGAAGTCAAACAGGTTTTTCAGTCCAAACTATTAACTGATTTGCATAGTTATCTTCCTGACACCGCACAATTTGTTCGAGCAATTCGCTCAATCCTGAATAAAATTGATGATGAACGCTATTTTGTTAGTGGTCAAATGAATCTGTTTGAACAAAATCATAAACAAGATTTTTCTAAAATTAAGCCACTATACTCCATTTTTAATAATGAAGATGGAATTGGTAATTTATTAGAAAAAGGGAAACAACCAATTTCAGTTAAAATTGGATCTGAAATTGATAATGATTGGTTAAAAGACTACAGCATTATTACTGGAACTTATGATTTAGGTCATCATGGAATTGGAAGGATTGCATTAATTGGACCAACCCGGATGTCATATCCGAATATGTTAGGGGTCGTTGATGCTTTCCGTCATGAACTAAAAAATCGAATTTCTGGTTATTATCGTAGTTATGACCAATAAAGGAGGGTTGAACATGTCAAAGAAAAAAGCTGAAGATAAGCAAAAAACAGTGAACGATGAAGCGGTCGAAGATCCCAAATCTGATGCAAAAGTTGATGCATTATCAGCTAAAATTGCTGAATTACAACAACAATTAGATGATTCACAAAATGATTATTTGCGTGCTCAAGCTGAAATTCAAAACATGCAAAAACGTAGCCAAAAAGAACAAAGTGCATTGGCTAAATATGGTGCACAAAGGCTAGCTAAAGAAGTTGTCCCAGTTATGGATGACTTAAAGCGAGCTTTACAAGTTCAAGTTGATAACGAAAGTGGTCAACAACTTAAAACTGGAATCGAAATGGTTTACAAGCATCTTGAAAAAGCATTAAATGATAATGATATTCAAGAAATTGATGCTGATGGGGTTGCTTTTGATCCCGAACTTCATCAAGCTGTTCAAACTGTACCGGCGGATGATGAACATCCAGCTGAAACAGTCGTTCAAGTTTTACAAAGTGGTTATAAACTTGCTGATCGTGTGCTTCGACCAGCAATGGTAGTTGTAGCTCAATAAACGACAACTCTTAAAATAAAAACAAAAAATTAAAAAGAAGGTATTTAAAATGGCAAGTAATAAAATTATTGGTATTGATTTAGGTACTACAAACTCTGCAGTTGCTGTAATGGAAGGTGGAAAACCAAAAATCATCACTAATCCTGATGGTTCAAGAACAACCCCTTCAGTAGTTGCATTTAAGAACGGTGAAATCCAAGTTGGTGAAGTTGCAAAACGTCAAGAAATCACTAACCCTAACACAGTTCGTTCAATCAAGAGTCACATGGGTGAAGAAGGTTACACTGTAGATATCGACGGAAAGAAATACACTCCACAACAAATTTCTGCAATGATTCTTCAATACATCAAGGGTTACGCTGAAGATTACCTTGGTGACACAGTTAGTGAAGCTGTTATTACAGTTCCTGCTTACTTTAACGATGCTCAACGTCAAGCTACTAAAGATGCTGGTAAGATTGCCGGATTAGACGTTAAACGGATTATCAACGAACCTACTGCTGCAGCTTTGGCATATGGTTTAGATAAACAAGACAAAGACGAAAAGATCCTTGTATATGATTTAGGTGGAGGTACTTTTGATGTATCTGTCCTTGAATTAGGTGACGGTGTCTTCCAAGTACTTTCAACTAATGGTGATACACACCTTGGTGGTGATGATTTTGACCAAAGAATCATTGACTACTTGGTTGCAGAATTCAAGAAACAAAATGGAGTTGACTTATCACAAGATAAGATGGCCTTACAACGTTTGAAAGATGCTGCTGAAAAAGCTAAGAAAGAACTTTCAGGTGTTAACCAAACTGAAATTAGTCTTCCATTTATCGCTTCAAATGATAATGGACCACTTCATTTACAAGAAACACTTACTCGTGCTAAATTCAACGAATTGACTCATGACTTAGTTGAAAAAACTAAGATTCCATTTGAAAACGCTTTGAAAGATGCTGGTTTAAGTACTAGTGATATTGACGAAGTTATCCTAAATGGTGGATCAACTAGAATTCCAGCTGTTCAAGAAGCCGTTAAAGAATGGTCTGGTAAAGAACCTAACCACTCAATTAACCCTGATGAAGCAGTTGCTTTAGGTGCTGCTGTTCAAGGTGGTGTGCTTACTGGTGATGTTAAAGACGTTGTTTTACTTGACGTTACTCCATTGTCATTAGGTATCGAAACCATGGGTGGTGTGATGACGAAGTTGATTGAAAAGAATACAACAATTCCAACTTCAAAATCACAAACATTCTCAACTGCTGCAGATAACCAAACTGCTGTAGATATTCATGTTTTACAAGGTGAACGTCCAATGGCTGCTGATAACAAATCATTAGGTCGTTTCCAATTGACTGATATTCCTGCTGCACCTCGTGGAATTCCACAAATTGAAGTTACTTTTGATATCGATAAAAATGGTATCGTAAACGTATCTGCAAAAGATAAAGGTACTGGTAAGGAACAAAAGATTACCATCAAAGATTCAAATGGTCTTTCTGATGAAGAAATCGAAAAGATGATGAATGAAGCTAAAGCTAACGAAGAAGCCGACAAGAAGAAAAAAGAAGAAGTTGACTTGAACAATGAAGTTGACCAATTAATTTTCCAAACTGATAAGACTTTGAAAGACGTTGAAGGAAAAGTTTCTGAAGACGAAATCAAAGGGGTTAAAGATGCTGAAGAAGAATTAAAGAAAGCTAAAGCTGACGGTAACCTCGATGATATGAAAGCTAAGAAAGATGCCTTGAACGAAAAGGTTCAAGCTGTTGCAGTTAAGTTATATCAACAACAACAAGCTCAAGGTGAACAAGCTGGTGCCGCTGATGGTGATGCATCTAAGAAAGATGATAACACTGTTGATGGTGACTTCCACGAAGTTCATGATGATGACAAGAAATAATCTGATTCAATCTTAGTAAAAATTTGCAAAAAGCCAGAGCCACTTCGGTTGGCTTTGGCTTTTTGTTATTAAATTAATGTGGAGGTTATCATGGCTGATAAAAATTATTATGATGTTTTAGGAGTTTCTAAAGATGCCAGTGATAAAGATATTAGTCACGCATATCGACATCTATCCAAGAAATACCATCCAGATCTTAATAAAGAACCTGGAGCAGAAGCAAAGTTTAAAGAAATTACAGAAGCATATGAAGTTTTAAGTGACAAACAAAAACGAGCTAACTATGATCAATATGGTTCCGCTGATGGTCCTCAAGGATTTGGTGGCGGTGGCCAAGGAGGAGGTTTCGGTGGCGGCGCTAACTATGGCGACTTCTCCGATATCTTCAGTGATCTTTTTGGTGGCGGACGTCGGCAACGACAAGATCCAACCGCACCACGTCGAGGTGAAGATTTACAATACCAATTAAACTTAACTTTTGACGAAGCAATCTTTGGGGCTAAAAAGACGGTAACTTACCATCGTCAAGCCCAATGTCCTGATTGTCATGGAACTGGTGCTAAACCAGGAACTCATCCAGAAACTTGTCCTGATTGTCATGGTTCTGGTGTAGTAACGAGAACAGTTAATACGCCGATGGGACAAATGCAAACCCAAGCTGCTTGTCCTAAGTGTCATGGAACCGGAAAAATCATTAAGGACAAGTGTCCTAAATGTGGTGGAACGGGTAAGATTGAAGAAGAACACAAAGTTGAAGTTAATGTTCCGGCAGGAGTTGAAGAAGGTCAACAAATGCGGCTTCAAGGCCAAGGAAATGCCGGAGAAAATGGTGGTCCTTACGGTGATCTTTACATTATCTTTAGCGTTTCACCAAGTAAAGACTTCAAACGGAATGGATCAACGATTTACTATGACAAGACCATTTCATTTACTGATGCAGCTTTAGGAAATGAAATTGATGTTAAGACCGTTTACGGAAATGGTAAATTAAAGATTACAGCTGGAACGCAAACTGGTACGGTCTTCAAATTGCGTGGTAAAGGTGCTCCACGTTTACACAGTGAAAGTAAGGGTGATGAATTAGTTAAGGTAATCATCGATACTCCTAAAAAACTTAATGCTGATCAAAAATTAGCATTACGGGCTTTTGCTGAAGCAGGTGGGGATACATCACAAGAAAATAAAGGCTTCTTTGAGAAATTGAAAGAAAAATTGAATAAATAAAAATAAGGAAGGGACTAATTAGTCGCTTCCTTATTTGTTTAATCGCAAATCCATTGGTATAATTGAGACAAATAAGAATGAACGAATTTAGAAAGTAGGAAAAAATTTGGATTATCAAAAGATGGAAGAGAAACAAAAGAAAATTAGAAACTTTGCGATTGTTGCTCATATTGATCATGGTAAATCTACTTTGGCTGATCGAATTTTAGAGATGACGGATACGGTTTCTAAACGGGAAATGAAAGCTCAATTGTTAGATAACATGGACTTGGAACGTGAACGTGGAATTACCATTAAATTAAATGCAGTTGAATTAACCTACCATGCTAATGATGGAGTAGATTATGTCTTTCATTTAATTGATACTCCAGGACACGTTGATTTTTCTTATGAAGTATCACGGAGTTTGGCAGCTTGTGAAGGGGCCTTATTAGTTGTCGATGCTACTCAAGGGGTTCAAGCACAAACGCTTGCTAACGTTTACTTAGCCCTTGAAAATGATTTGGAAATTTTACCTGTCATTAATAAAGTCGACTTACCTTCAGCTGAACCTGAACGGGTTAAACAAGAAATTGAAGATGTGATTGGTATTGATACTAGTAATGCAGTGGAAGTCAGTGCTAAGAGTGGTTTAAACGTTGATAAATTACTAGAAGAAATCGTAAAATACATTCCAGCTCCAACTGGTGAAATTGATGGTCCATTGAAAGCCATGATTTTTGATTCAATCTACGATGATTATCGTGGGGTTGTGTTGAGTGTACGGCTCTATGATGGAGTTGTTAAGGCGGGCGACCGTATTCGTTTGATGAACAGTGGTAGCGAGTATGAAGTAACCGAAGTTGGGGTAAACTCGCCTCATCCAATTCCTCGTGATTATTTAATGGCTGGAGATGTAGGTTACATTACCGCTAGTATCAAGGATATTAATGAAACTCGAGTTGGTGATACGGTTACCAAATCCAATAATCCAACGGCGGAAGCATTACCTGGTTACCGAGAAATGATGCCAATGGTCTATGCGGGTCTTTATCCAACTGATAATGCCAAATTTGAGGATTTACGTGAAGCATTAGAAAAATTGAAGTTGAATGATGCGGCTTTAGAATTTGAACCCGAAGTTTCGCAAGCATTAGGATTTGGTTTTCGTTGTGGTTTCTTAGGTTTGTTGCACATGGATGTTGTGCAAGAACGACTTGAACGAGAATTCAATCTCGATTTAATCACAACTGCTCCATCAGTTACTTATCAAGTTGATATGAATGATGGTAGTGTAGTCGAGGTGGAAAATCCTTCTGAAATGCCTGATGCTTCAGCAATTAAAGACATTAAAGAACCTTATGTTAAAGCCTCATTGATGGTTCCAAATGACTATGTTGGTGCAGTCATGAAGCTTTGTCAATCACGGCGGGGTGATTTTGTGACCATGGAATATTTGGATGACACGCGAGTAAATGTGATTTACCAGATGCCATTGTCAGAAATTATTTTTAACTTCTTTGATCGCTTGAAATCAAGCACGCATGGGTATGCTTCTCTTGACTATGATGTTGATGGTTATCGTCAAAGTGATTTGGTTAAAGTTGATATTTTATTGAATGGTGATAAAGTTGATGCTTTAAGTTTTATTGCGCATCGACAATTCGCAGATGAACGTAGTCGTGATATTGTTGGCAAACTAAAGGGAATCATTCCACGGCAAAACTTTGAAATTCCAATTCAAGCTGCCATCGGTGCCAAAATTATTGCCAGAACGAACATTAAAGCTTACCGAAAAGATGTTACTTCTAAAATCCATACTGGTGACCCTGATCGTCGGGCTAAGCTTTTAGATAAGCAAAAGCGTGGGAAAAAACGGATGAAATCAGTCGGTAAGGTAGAAGTGCCACAAGCAGCGTTTATGGCAGTTTTACAAAATGATGAGGAACAAAAGCCCGGCAAATAGGCATTTGTTACTTTCATAAAAATCAAAAATAGGCGTTTTGCCGAAAATTTGCCGAAAAAAATTACATATCATTGATATGTAATTTTTATTTTGTTTATGATTGCTTATCAAACTTTTGATTGCCATAGGTATAAGACCAAATCGAGATTCCCACAATTGAAATTGCTCCCAAAACTAATGAGCTGATTAAAAGTGGAGTGTTTCTGTAATGCTTTTTATTTTTCATGATTTTTCTCCTAGTTTTGATAATTGCAAATGAAAAAGCGGCTGAATTCACTGTAATTCAGTCGCTTTTTGTATTAAATCCTAAAATCCACGGTTTGAATACATTTCTGGATTAGTGTAGACATTGTAAGGATCAGTATTATTTGATTGATTCTGATTATTTTGTGCATTAGGGTCAGTTGTTGGTTGTGGTTGTACAGCTGGAGCTGCTGGAGTAGTAGCAGGGGTGGTAGCTGTTGCACTTGGAGATGGGGTAGTTGAAGTAGTGGTTGATTGTTCACTAACCGTGACTGATTGAGTAGTGAATTTGATTTTTTGCTTGCCATAGCTAAATTCGATTACTCCATTTTTACTATTGGTCAAAGCATACTTAGTTGTTTTCGCAACTTTCTTACCTTGCGCTTTTAATTTGTAACCATCTTTAGTTTGGGAAGTCACTTTAAATTTGTAGGTACCTTTGTGTTTACCATTTGCAATTTTTAATTTTGCATTGGAATTTTTGATGGTAAATTCGTCACCACTTTGGTTCGTCCATTTTCCTTGAACTTCTTTAGAAAATGATTTCTTACTTTGTGCATAGGTAACTGGTTGCGTAAGATTTAACGAAGAAATTCCAGTTACTGAAATAATACTTACTGCGGTAATAGTTAAGAATGTCTTTTTCATAAAATACTCCTTTTAATTTCTAATGTAATATCATAATTAAACTAAAGATATAACCTTAAGTAAAGTAATGGGGACTAAAAGCCACGATTTGAATAAATTTCCGGATGTTTATAAATGTTTAAAGCGTCCACATTAGCGTTGTTATCAGGATCAACTTGATTATTAGCGGGTTCATTTGTATTAGGGGCTGGATTGGCCTGGCTAGTACTCGTTTCTTCTGGTGAAGTAGTTACGGGAGCTGGAGCAGGTTGATCTTTATACTTACTTGGATTAGCAAGAATTTGTTGAGTTTGTTTTTCTTGAGGGGTTTTATCCTTATTTGGTAAGACTTGTAAGGCTTTCTTCACACTCAAGTTTTCGTTTTCGTGAAGGTAAGCCGCTGGCGTTTTACCTTCTTTTGCGGCAAAGTCATTTACATCCTTATGCTTAGGTAATTTTTGGGGATTGGGGGTGTGTTCTTTTGAGACTTTCTTCACTTTTTCGGTTTTAGGCTTGGTGTCTTTTGCAGTCGAATCTTTTTTTGATCCATATGCCACTAAGCTTAAACTAATTAAAACGGTTGAAAATAAAATTGCTGATTTTTTCATAAGAAACTCCTTTTTCTAATTGTTAGTAGGGTTAGACTGCGGGTTATCTGGTTTAGCTGAATTATCGGGATCTTTATCAGGGGTCGGCTGATTAGGACTAGGATTGGTAGTGGGCTGAGGAGTATCATCCGTCTGATCAGGATGCGAATTAATTTTATCTTTTACATTATTAATGGTGTTTTTTACAGAATCAGACTCATCAGATTGGTTACTAGGAGTCGTTGCTTGTGGTTGCGAATTATCATCATTTGACGATTGATTTGGGGACGGATTAGAGTTAGTAGAATCCGATTGATTAGGATTATTAACTTTATTTTGCACTTTAGTTGGATTAATGAGATTGATTAAATTAGTTTCAATCATACTACCAAACGAAAAGTAAATGAAACAAACCACACAGACGGCAGCGACCAGGGCCATAATGACAGAAAATGGATGTGAACGACTCTGAAGCTGTATCCGCGACATCGGTTGATTATCGTTAGAAGGAGTAAAATTCTGATTTGCTGCGATAAAGCCATGGGAAATTAAAGCCTGATTAGAATAAGCATCTGCTGCAACCCAACCATTATTGAGTAGGCCATTAATGTACAATTTGTTGTAAATAAAAGCAAATATGATTCCAACAATTAAAGAACCAAAAGCATAGGTTTTCAACCCAAATAGGGTCTCAGCAACTAGCATCACGAGAAACCAAAGCCAATTACCGCGAAATAAAGCAGGCCAGAAACCAAAGAAAAAGGTGGTCCATGAGAACCCAATTTTGGCCCGTTTAATTTGGTTAGTGGTTGGGTTTACTAAACTAATTTTCATCTTTACCGTTTCTCCTATTTATTGTTAGCTTAATTATAATACATTTAGACACAATAAAAACACATCACTTCGAGATGATGTGTTTTTATTTTTATCAAATTTTTCCGTTAAATAAAGGTTTTTTGATGTCGTTTTCCAAAAGTTTCTAAGAAGAACATAATTAAGCCAATTCCTGCAATGATTATTAACCCCCAAGTATTTTGGTTTAAAATTCCGGCCTTAAAGTACAGGATTTCTCGCAGCCCTTCATATAGAAATTTCATTGGTAACCAAGGAAGGAAGTAGTCTTGATAAGCTTGTGGTAACATTTGGGGAGCCATCACCATTAAAGGAAGACTGAAGAACATTAGTAAGGCAAAAATTACCACTCCAGGAATTCCAATCCAAGCAATTACTCCAGAAAATAGCATGATAAAAGCGAAGGTCGCAATTGCTAAGAAAAGGGAAATCAAAGTGCTATCTGGGAATTGATAACCCAAAAATTGACTAACGTAGAAAGTTGTTACAAACCCGACCACTAACGCTAGGATTGCAACAATGACGACCACCGTGCCTTTAAATGCAAATACATCTTTTTTATGTTTGGGCTTAAAAGAACGACTGGCAAAGTAAAGCAGCATGGTCGTTGCTAAACTAGTAATCCAGATTGGTTGAAAGAAAACGGAACTAGCAGCTTCTAAATTCTTAGTAGAATGTACAATTTTAGTCTGTACCTTAATGGGGTTAGCAATTACTTCCGCTTTGGTAGCCGGAATAGTAAGATTCAGTTGTCCCATTTTTGCTAAAATTCCGGTCCCAATTGAAGCTCCTACTTTATTAAATAGATTATTTAAAATTGAACTGACATTAGTTGCTAAAGTGTGATTACGACCTTGATTAATGATAATTTTAATGCGGGCTGGCTTTCCCGTTTGACTGACACTTTGCACTGATTGTGATAAGTTTTTGGGGATAATTACGGTTGCATAATTTCCATTAAAGCTAAGGGAACGATTAGCTGCTTTAACAGTCTGATATTCGTGCCATTTGAACATCGGTTGGTCTGCGTGAGCTGCTTTAGTTTTATTAGCAATTACCTTTTTCGTGATTGTTTTACCGATGGGTCCTTGATCTTGGTTCACAATTCCAACTGGTACGTTTTGAATTGTTGATTTAGCAGTTGGAAACTGCGCTAAGGTCATAATGAAAGTAATTACAAGGGCTGCTATGATGGCAAAAACAAAAAACTTGTTTTTTAGAATTCTTTTCATGATAATTCCTCCTCCAATAAATGAAACACTTAGTTGCTTTTTGCTTTAATAAGCATATAATGCCTGATAGAATTATGTAAGCATTAAAATGCACGAAAGTGTTGCATTTTCATAGGAGAACAAATATGACTAAATATCAACATAAAATCGATCAGACTGATCAAAAAATTGAAAATTCGTTATTATTTTTAATGAAGGAAATCCCGTTTGCCAAAATTTCAATTAATCAAATTTGTGAACGGGCAGAAATTAATCGTTCAACCTTTTACCGTCATTTTGCTGATAAGTATTTAGTGCTAGAAAAAATTGAAAATGGCTTAATCAATGAATTTTTTTCAATTTCCAATCAAAAGGTAGAAAAAAGCTTTTTACTTGAAGACTTAGCCAAAAATTTAGAGGATTATGTCGATGAACTACTGGATGTAATTTTAGAAAACCAACCAACATTAGCCATTATTTTAGGGGAAAATGGTAATCCTAATTTTTACACTCAATTAACGGAAATGTTATTAAGTAAAATTAAAAACACATGGCAAAAAATTAGTCAAAATGGAAGTGGAAATCTCAATCATCTAGATACTGACTTAGCAATCAATTTTATTGTATCAGCTGATATGGCGATTATTAGACATGCAGTAGAACATCCTGAGATTCCTAATCAACTGATTAAAAATACATTTTCTCAGCTGTTGATAAACGGACCTCTGAAAACCATCTACAAATCATTAATTAAAAATAACCACTAGCGGTACAAATTAATCATTAAAAAGCCTATGATAGAGATAATGAAATAATTTAATTAGGAGATTTACAGTGTGATGAAATTTAATCAGAAAAAATTAATTGGTTTAATAACGTTAATTGGGGCTTTTTTTGCGCTTAATCTAAGTTTTTCTGCTAAAGCGGCAATTTTTACACCAAATGTTCAATCGAAGTCGGCAATTATCGTTAATCAAAATACCGGACAAGTGATTGCAAGTAAAAATGAGCAAAAACGTTATCCAATTGCCTCGATTAGTAAGTTATTAGTGATTTATATGGTCGAACAGCAAATTCATGATGGAAAATTAAAACGGACGGATGTCGTCAAAATTCCTACCAAAATTTTAAAATTTAGCCAAAATCCAGAAGTTGCCAATGTTGCGATGAATCAGCAAAATAAATATACGGTTGCTGATTTAGAAAAGGCTGCCTTACTACCATCATCTAATGCAGCAGCCATGGCATTAGCGGAAAAAGTTTGTGGTTCACAGGCCAATTATTATCGTGCGGCGGAAAAATTATTGGCAACTTGGGGAATTAAAGACGTTAAAATCTATTCAGCCAGTGGGTTAACCAATGGGGATATGGGTGCTTTGAAAGACAAATCCGTTAGTAAAGCTTCCCAAAATCAACTTTCCGCTCGAGAAGTTGCGGTAGTTGCCACAAAGCTTTTGGCAAAATATCCTAATATTTTAAATACTACCCAAATGACGCAAGCTAGTTTCCCAAGTCTTACTGGCGGAACAGAACAAATTAATACGACCATTCGAATTTTAGGCCACTCTGATTTTGATTTTAGAGGACTAAAAACGGGAACTTATCAACAAGGTTATAATTTTGTCGGTTATGGGAAATTAGAAAATCAACCAGTGATTACCGTTGCCTTTAACAGTCGCCATGCTTCACCATTTTTAAGCACGGAGAGTATGATGAACCAAGCTAAAGCAGCTACTAAAACCATTAATCCAGCAGTAAAAACAACCCAAGTTGATAATGCTGATACTGATGGAGGAAAAGTTGCCATTAAACCACAAAAACCTAGCTTAGTCTTTGTTCCTAATGATTTTAACCAAGCAGATTTAAAGCGGACCTTTACCCAGACAGATGGATTGAGTGCTCCTTTGAAGAAAAATGAAGTAGTAGGGACCCAAACTTTCAAGTTTAAAGATAAAACTTATAACGACTTTCTTGAAAACCAACCACAACTTAAATATGTTGCTAAAGATAACGTTGATAAGACTTGGATGTTTGTAAGCTGGTACCGGAAATTAATGAATTAATTTATTTTTAAAAATTAAAAAATCTGATTATCGCAGTTTTAACAGACGATAGTCAGATTTTTTGGTTGATTATGAGCGAGGAACAGCCATGAAGACAATTTCTTGATTGGTTGGAAATGAATTCTTTTCCCCAAAATCATCAAATGAGATTTGATCACCAGGTTTACCAATCTCGTGTTTCGGATCTTTTTTCAGAATTAAAAGATATTCATGATCACGATTAATGTCGTCAAGGGTTACCGCGTCTAATTCAGCAACTTCACCAGAAGGTAAGGTAACGTGAATTGCTTTTAGATCGTGGATGCCGTCAGCATCGATTTCAAATGGAACGTTTACAAGCATAATGATTCCTCCTTAACTAGAATACTTTCATTATAACTGTCTAACGCCAGAATGGTAAATTTTAAAGCTGTGGGTCTCCAAATCAATCGAATGAAAACGCTTTATTAATTATAAAAAATGTTTTATAATATAGTTGTTACAAGTTTCACATATTAAATAAAATAAAAAAATTTCTGAGGAGAGATAATTATGGCTTTAGATAACTACTTTACTGGAATTCAACACGTTGGAATTCCTGCAGGAAACTTAGACGAAACAAAAGCTTTTTACGAAAAATTAGGTTTTGAATTAGCTGGTGAATTTTTGTACAACGATGCTCGTTGTGCCTTTATGAAGTACGGTAACCTTGTGATTGAAACTTGGGAAGGTGATAAGATTGCTGACGTTGATGGTGCAATCAACCATATCTCATTGAACACCACTGATGCCGATGCTGCTTTAAAAGAAGCTAAGGAAATGGGCTTGAATTTGATTGATACTGAAATCCAAACTCGTCCATTCTGGGAAAAAGGAATTCGTTTCTTCAATATTTATGGACCTACTCACGAAAAAATCGAATTTTGTGAAATCGTTAAATAAGTTAATTTATTGAAAGCAGACGGCTTGATTCGTCTGCTTTTTTTGTATCAAGACTTGCCATTTTTACGGCTCTCCAGTAGTATTTAGTATAGAAATGAAATTGACTACGAAATTATAAAGAATGGAGGCGGATAACGTGTTAGCAATTACGAAGCAGTTTTTACGTGATAACGGTTATCATTATAAAAAAGGTTACATTAGACCACTTATGACTCCAGATAGCGTGTATATTTTTCGATTTGGAAAAGATGAATTAAACAATCGAATCATTCTTCGTTATGGGCACGGATGGACAGGAAGACAAAAAATCAAAGAAATTGATTTACGGCTTCATAAACAGAAACATCCTCGGATTTTTAAAACTGAACATAGCTTGATGAAATATCTTAAGTCGCATATAGAGACTCACGAAGAAAAGTCTGATGAGTCAGATTTAGATAAGTAAAAATGCATCCTGAATGGGTGCTTTTTTTGTAATAACTATTTTTACAATTGGAATGGATGAAAATAATGAATTTAATTGAAATTAAAGTGATAACTACGCAAGAAGCAGTCCCAGCAGTTTCAAATATCTTAATGGAACAGGATGCTCAAGGTTTACAAATTGATGACAACCATGAAGATGGAACGGCAGCTGTAATAACATATTTTCCAGAACAAGTTGATATTAATAAAATCAAACAAGTGGTAGAGGATAAAACAAAGGCGTTAACGGAGTTTGGCTTAAATCCGGGGAACGTAAAGGTTTTAGTTAGTGACATCGAAGAAAAAAGTTGGGCTTACAATTGGGAAGATTACTATCACGCTGAAAGAATTACTCGCTATCTAACGATTGTACCCGCTTGGGAAGATTATCAAGATCCGGAATCTGATCAGTTAATTATTAAATTAGACCCTGGTATGGCGTTTGGAACGGGAACCCATCCTACGACTAAGATGGCGATGCAAGCCCTTGAAACTACCTTACGTGGCGGAGAAAGAGTCTTTGATGTCGGAACGGGATCGGGAGTTTTGAGTATTGCTGCCCGTAAACTTGGAGCCGGTGAAATTAAGGCTTGGGATAATGATCCGATTGCCGTAGCATCAACAAAGAAAAACTTTGCTTTAAATGCGGGAATGAGCGATGTTCAAGTTGAGGTTAATAGTCTTTTAGAAGGAATTGAGGGTAAAGCAGATATGATTGTAGCTAACATGTTAGCCGAAGTGCTCTTACCTTTAATTCCTCAAGCAATTACTCATCTATTTCAAGGTGGTAAGTTTATTACAGCCGGAATTTATGCTGATAAGTTAGCGATTATGGTACAACAATTGAAACAAGTTGGATTTAAGATTGACCAAATCATTGAAGTTGATGACTGGCGTGCCATCATTGCGACCAAAGGGGAATAAGGATGCAACATTATTTTTTAAACCAAACTTTGAGGGTCGGAGACCAATTAGAATTACCTGCTGAAATTAAAAAACATTGGCTGCGGGTAATGCGTGCCGAAAAAGGGAGTCAAGCTGAATTTGTTGACGATAATCAGCTACTTTTTGTGGGTGAATTAGTTGACGAAAACGGTAAAATTGAATTAATTGAGCAAAAACAACATGATGTTGAATTACCCGTTCAAGTTACCATTGCGTGTGGTTTACCAAAAAGTGGGAAAGCGGAATTAATTGTCCAAAAAGCAACGGAAATGGGTGCTAGTCAGATTATTTTCCTTCCTACCGATTGGGCGGTAGCTAAGTGGAATCAAAAAGCACCCAAAAAAATTGAACGCCTTCAAAAAATTGCCCAAAGTGCTGCTGAACAATCCCACCGTAATTTAATTCCCAAAGTCACATATGTAACTGGAATCACTGAATTAGCAAAAGTTCCGGCAACGCAAAAAGTTGTAGCTTATGAAGAATCAGCCAAACAAGGGGAAAGTAGTAATTTAGTTAAAGTTGTAAATTCACTGCATCATGGGGAGCAATTATTAGCCTTTTTTGGTCCCGAGGGTGGCGTCTCACCTAATGAGATTGAAAAATTAAAGAAAATGAATTTCACATTAGTTGGATTGGGTCCAAGAATTTTACGAACTGAATCAGCTCCACTCTATTTTTTAAGTGCTGTTTCAGCACTTTCCGAACTAAAATGATATAATATTAAGCATAGTGTTTTATTTACGAACTAAAATGATTAAAACTGTAAAAGTGAGGTGATGTTAGCAATGGCAAGTTTAAAAACATGGACTGCAGATGAAATTTTTGCGAAAGTTGCAGAAAGTATGACCGCTGAACAAGTAAATACCATCAAACGAGCATATGAGTTTGCAAAAAAAGCTCATGGGGATAAACGACGTTCATCTGGCGGAACCTATCTTTCTCACGTGACCCAAGTTGCGGGAATTTTAGCAGAGCTAAACATGGATTATGAAACCATTACAGCCGGTTTTTTGCATGATGTAGTTGAAGATAGTGATGTTCAATTAACTGATGTAGAAAGTGAATTCGGTAGTGATGTTTCTTTAATTGTGGATGGCGTTACTAAAATTAGTAAAATTAAATATAAATCTAACAAAGAACAACTTTCCGAAAATTATCGAAAATTACTTTTAGTAATGTGTAAAGATATTCGGGTGATGATTGTTAAGTTAGCAGACCGCATGCACAACATGGATACGTTAGAATCACTGGGTAATGTAGCGCAACAAAAGAAATTTGCGGAAGAAACAATCGATGTTTATGCTCCCATTGCTGACCGACTCGGGATGGGGACTGTGAAGTGGGAACTTCAAGATATGTCATTACGGTACTTAAAACCAGAGGCCTATTATGAAATTGCCCACTCCATGAAATCAAAGCGAAATGAACGTGAAGCATACATTGACAATGCCATTCAGGAAGTTAAAAATGCAATTGGTGATTTTCACGTTGAAGCAGATATTTACGGACGGCCAAAGCATATTTACTCTATTTACAAAAAAATGGTTGATAAGCATAAAAAGTTTGAGGATATTTATGATCTTTTAGCTATTCGAGTTTTAGTTAATTCCATTAAAGATTGTTATACCGTTTTAGGGGCGATTCATGCCAAATGGCATCCGATGCCAGGACGATTTAAAGACTATGTTGCGATGCCAAAACCCAATATGTATCAATCTTTGCATACGACTGTAATTGGACCAGAAGGCAAACCCTTAGAAATTCAGATTCGAACTCATAAAATGCATCAAATCGCAGAATATGGAGTTGCTGCTCACTGGGCTTACAAACAGGGAGCAACTGAAGAGATTAAAAATGATAAAGATGGAGTTCAATTAAATTGGTTTAAAAAGATCATCGAAATCCAAGAAGAAACTGACAATGCTTCTGATTTTATGGATAGTGTTAAGGGTGATTTATTTGCCGACAACGTTTATGCCTTTACGCCTGCAGGAGACGTTTTGGAATTGCCAAAGGGATCTGGACCGCTAGATATGGCCTACGTGATTCATACACAAGTGGGAAATAAAACCACTGGAGCCCGAGTAAATGGCAAGATGGTTTCCCTAGATTATCAAATTAAAAATGGGGACATTGTTGAAATTATTACATCAGCTAATTCCACTGGTCCAGGGAAAAACTGGCTTGATTTAGTTCACACGAGTGGTGCCAAACATAAAATTAATCAATTCTTCAAAAAACAAGGACGCGATCAGGATATCAAGACCGGAATTGAGATGTTGACTGATCATTTGGAAGAAAGCGGTTATGCACCCAATGAAATCTTAACTTCCGAAAATTGGGAAAGAGTACTTGATGAACTTCATTTTCGGACTAAAGATGACCTATTAGCAGCGTTAGGATTCGGTGATGTTCATGTGCAAGGGGTCGCTAATCGGTTTACTAGTGACCTGAGAAATGAACAAGAAAAAATTAAACAACAAGCTGCCGAAAAAGCTTTATTGGAACAATCAGCGCAAACCATTTCAACTAAAGAGGCTAGTAGTAAGCAACCGGGAAGTAATCCAGCTGATAACGTTGTCATTGAAGGAATCGATAATGTATTAGTTAGAATGAGCCATTGTTGTTTGCCACTTCCAGGTGATCAAATTGAAGGATACATTACCAAAGGTCGGGGAATTACGATTTACCGAATTGGCTGTCCCAACGTTAAATCGGAAGAAAAAAATCGGATGATTGATGCTCACTGGGCTAACCCAGACAATCATTTGGTTAATTATCCTTCTAAAATTAAGATTGATGCCTTTAATCGAAATGGGATTTTTAATGATGTAGTTAAAAAATTAAACAATAGTCCCGCCACGGTTACTTCGATTAATGGTAAAGTTCATGATGATACTGCTTTGACAGTTGTAGTAATTGTGAACGTGAAAAATCTCAAACAATTACATGAAGTGATTGATAGTTTGAAAATTGTATCAGGTGTCAAAAAAGTTAACCGAGTATTAGGATAAAGGATGAGATAAATTGAAATTAGTTATTCAACGAGTAAATCACGCAAGCGTTAAAATTGACGGGAAAGTTAACGGCGCTATTGAAAAGGGTTTTATGATTTTAGTTGGAGCGGAAAAAGGGGATAATCAAGCAACGGTTGCTTATTTAGCAAACAAAATTGCTAAATTACGCGTTTTTGAAGACGAAAACGGCAAAATGAATTTAAATATTCATCAAATTAACGGCAAAATTTTGTCTGTTTCGCAATTCACTTTGTTAGCAGAATTGGAACATGGCAATCGGCCTTCGTTTAAAGCTGCCGGTGATCCCAGTGAAGCCCAAAAGATGTATGAGGCCTTTAATTCCGCTTTAGCAAATGAAGATTTAGAAGTTCAAACGGGAATTTTTGGAGCTGACATGCAAGTGGAATTAGAAAATGATGGTCCTGCTACTTTTGAGTTGAATTATCAGGTGAAATAATGTTAAAAAATTTAATTTGGGATTTTGATGGAACTCTGTTTGATACTTATCCCTTTATGGTTACTTCGTTTAGCAAGGCGTTACAAGCGCATAACATTGATCAGATTGAAATTGATCCAGATGCGATTTATGAACAAATGCGGATTCACTCCTTAGGCTCAGCTATCACAAAATACAGTGCCAGATTTGGAATCAATCAGGATAGCTTATTGAAATCTTATCAGACCTTTGAACATGAAGAAGTTGAATTAGCCAAACCCTTTGCTGGAGTAAAGGCTAATTTACAAAAGATTGTCGATAACGGTGGTCAAAACGCTTTATTAACGCACCGTAATCAACAAGCATTAGCGTTGTTGGAAAGATACGATTTAAAGCAATTTTTTACCGATTTCGTTACTAGTGATAATCATTTTAAGCGGAAGCCAGATCCAGAGTCCTTAAATCATTTGATTCAGCAGCTAGCTTTAAAGCGTGCTGAAACAGCAATGGTCGGAGATCGTGAATTAGACGTTCAAGCTGGTAATAATGCAGCGATTACTACTATCTTGTTTGATCCAGACTACTTAATTGACAGTGAGACCGCTGATGTTGTAATTCACAACTATCAAGCTTTATTACCAATGATTAAATAATTTTTTGAATTACAAAAGCCATGGCAATCTTACCTTTTGGGGTAAGTAGGCCATGGCTTTTAATTTATTTAATAAGTTGCGTTAATGTAATCATTAATTCCATTTTTAACGTTTTGTGCAACTTGTTCTTGATATTCGGGATTTTCAATGTGTTTAAAATCATCATCATCATTAATGTAGCCCATCTCTAGTAGGACTGAGGGAACTTTTACATCACGAATCACTAAAAAGTTACCGAATTGAATTCCACGATTATCAAGGGGAAGATTGGTCATTTGTTGATTAATGTCCGTTGCTAATTGTGCTGAGGCACCCTTATGGTAGTAATAAGTCGTGAATCCAGTAGCGGTATTATCATCAGGCGACGAATCAAAGTGAAAGCTAACAAATAAGTTAGCATTATTTTCGGTTGAAAAAGCGGGTCGCTTAGCTAAACTAACGGTTTTATCAGTTGCTCTGGTCATAATAACGTTGGCACCTTCCGCTTGAAGTTGCTTAGCAGCTTTTTTGGCTAACTGTAGCGTATAAGTTTTTTCCATTTTATTTCCGGTGGAAAGTGCTCCTGAATCACTGCCACCGTGTCCCGGGTCAAGGACAATGGTTGCTTCTGATAAATTAGTGGCCGTTTTTAGCTGCTTATTATTAACTAGCCAATCTGGAATCCAACCAATTTTACTGTGATCATAGACGACCCGGTCCCAATTATCCTGCCGGTTTAAAATTTGAACCCGGGTACCCGCATTGATTTTACCAGTGGTTTGGTAGGAAATGTTGGGGCCACTTTTAACCTGTAAGTTATTACAATGAATCATAACGTTATTTCTTAATAAAAGAATCCCTAAAATCAATCCAGTTGCAATGGTAATGACTAAGGTAAAATAGAAGCCACGTTTGTTTTTGATTTTTAAATTCATAACGATTTCCTCTGCTCACATGATTATTTCCTATCATAATATATTTAGAGGAAAGTTACTAATTAAATTACAGAATTTATGCTAGTGCATATCTTGACTTTTTTCGGAAAAGTTATTATTCTTAAAGAGATATTCAGCCAGTGATGATGAATAGTAAATAGCAAGTTCAAATTTCAGAGAGCGCTAATTGATGGGAATGCGTAATTTGACACTATTGAAGACGCATCTAGGTATAGATTAAATACTCAAAAGAAATAAAAAAGGTGGTACCGTGCTAATTGCGCCCTTGTTGCAATTTAACACGGTCTTTTTTTATAAAAAAGGGGAACTTAGTTATGAAAAGAACTGCATACGCTGGTCAAATCAACGAAAAATTTTTAGACCAAGAAGTCACACTCGATGGTTGGGTGGCAAAAAAGAGAAATCTGGGAAGCCTAATCTTTATTGATTTACGAGACCGTGAAGGAATCGTTCAATTAGTATTTAACGCTAGCGATAGTCAAAAAGCTTTTGAAGTTGCCGAAGCTATGAAAAACGAATACGTAATTGAAGTTAAAGGACAAGTAGTTGCTCGTTCACAAAATGAAATTAATCCTGACTTATTTACGGGTAAGGTAGAAGTTCATGTAACGGATGCTAAAATTTTAAGCAAGTCAAAACCAGTTCCATTTGATATCAAAGATGATACAAATGCCTCTGATGATCTTCGTTTGAAGTACCGTTACTTAGATTTACGTCGTCCTTACATGCAAAAAGGTCTAATGATTCGGAATCGAATTTCACAAGCTACACATAGCTACTTAGACGAACATGGTTTCTTGGATATTGAAACGCCTGATTTAACGGTTTCAACTCCTGAAGGGGCCCGTGACTACTTAGTTCCATCACGAGTTTACCCCGGTTCATTTTATGCATTACCACAATCACCGCAACAATTTAAGCAAATGTTGATGGGAGCCGGCTTTGATCGTTACTACCAAATTGCTCGTTGTTTCCGTGATGAAGATTTACGGGGAGATCGGCAACCTGAATTTACCCAAATCGATTTGGAAACTTCATTTATGAGTGCTGATGAAATCCAAGATATTACTGAAGGTTTAATTAAACGGGTTATGAAGGAAACCATTGATTATGACGTCAAGCTCCCATTTGATCGCATTTCTTGGCAAGAATCAATGGCTCGCTTTGGAACTGATCAACCAGATACTCGTTTTGGCATGGAACTAAAAGATTTATCTGAAATCGTTAAAGATTCTGATTTTAAAGTGTTTAGTTCAGCAGTTACTGCTGGTGGTCAAGTTAAAGCAATTGCCGTTCCAGGTGGGGCAGCTGAATACTCACGTAAAGAAATTGACAAATATACTGATTACGTAAAACGTTTCGGTGCTAAAGGATTAGCTTGGATGAAAGTAACTGACGATGGTTTTTCTGGTCCAGTTGCTAAATTCTTTAAGGATCCAGCACAAATCAAAGCGATTGAAGCCCAAACTGGTGCTAAAGCTGGAGACTTGATTTTATTTGCTGCTGACCGAGCAAAAGTGGTTGCTGATACTTTAGGCTATTTGCGGGTTGCGATTGCTAAAGAGCAAAACATGATTCCAGCTGATAAGTTTAACTTCCTTTGGGTTGTTGACTGGCCATTGTTTGAATATGATGAAGGTGATCAACGTTGGACTGCTGCCCATCACCCATTCACGATGCCAAATGAAGGGGATGAACATTACCTTGATGAAGGTGAAGATCCACATCAAGCACATGCTCAAAGTTACGATATTATTCTTAATGGTCTTGAATTAGGTGGTGGATCAATTCGTATCCACACTCGTGAACTTCAAGAAAAAATGTTCCGTGCGTTGGGCTTTACTAAAGAAAGTGCCGAAGCCCAATTTGGATACTTCCTAAGAGCTTTAGATTACGGTTTTCCACCACATGGTGGACTTGCAATTGGACTTGATCGATTTGCTCGTTTGATTGCTAACCGTGGTAACATCAGAGACGTGATTGCCTTTCCTAAAAACTCTAAAGCAGTTGAACCATTGACCGGTGCACCAGCTGCTGTAGCTCCAAAACAATTGGAAGATTTAGGCATCTCAATTGATAAGCCAGACGAAGAAAAATAATTAATCATAGAAAGTTACTAATTTTTAGTGACTTTCTATTTTTTTAAAATTGAGAATGTTATACTATGGAATGATAATAATCAAATAAATATAGAAGGTATTTATATGAACGACGTACACAAAGTTATCAGAAGACATCAAATTCTGACAAAGATTTCAACCGCCTTTATCTATGCAGTGTTGGTCTCAATTGCCATGAACTTTTTTTGGACTCCCGGACATATTTATTCATCTGGAGTAACTGGGTTTGCCCAATTGCTAACTACACTGACCCAAAGATATACATCGTTTACGCTTTCCACAGCAGCTGGATTATTCATTTTGAATCTTCCTTTACTATTCTTAGCTTGGAAGGCAATTGGCCATCAATTTGCAATTTTTACGTTCCTATGTGTATTGCTAGCTAGTACGATGATTAAAGTTTTACATCCTATGACATTGACTACGGACCCGCTGATTTGTGCGCTTTTTGGGGGTGCCGTGAATGGATTTGGAACTGGATTAGCTTTAAAAAACCAGATTTCGACCGGTGGGTTAGATATTTTAGGAATTGTAATCCAACGTAAAACGGGAAAATCAATTGGAACGATTAACATTGCGTTTAATGCCTTTATTATTTTATCGGCCGGATTTATGTATGGATGGCCCTATGCGTTTTACTCAGCAATTGGTTTGTTAGTAAATGCAAAAGTAATGGATATGACTTATACCAGGCAGCAACGCATGGAAGTTATGATTATTACGAGTATGCCAAAAACTGTTATTGATAGCGTTCAGAATCATATGCAACGGGGAATCACAATTGTGCATCATGCTGAAGGGGCCTATAATCATCAACCTAAAACGGTTCTTTTTACAGTTATTTCGCGGTATGAAAAAAATGAATTAGATGAAGCGTTAAAAGAATCTGATCCCAACGCATTTGCAGTAGCAGTTGATGTAGATGCAGTCTTTGGAAATTTCTATGAAAATAAACCTAAATAATTAATTGGATGGCGGCTTAAAAAATGAAATTTATATATGTTATTTTTGTTAAATTAATTTCGAGTTTGTTTTATTTTAAAAATAAGAAAAACATCTGTTACATCATGAGTTATAACAATAACTTACACATGATTAAGCAGACTGCGGCCCTGCTACCTACAGACCAAAAATTGATTGTATTTTACAATCCGCGGGTGATGGTAGCGGCATATGACTTACAAGCCTTTGGGATTAAAGCAATTCCAATGAAGAGTAGTTTTGCTTTTGCACTTCGGATGATCCCGCAAATTATGTCAGCCCGGGTCGTATTCGTAGATAATTACTACGCTTTCTTGGCTGGATTAGTTCGGCCTAAAAGTAAAATGAAGATAATTCAACTCTGGCATGCAGATGGATCAATTAAATGCTTTGGAATTGATACGCCTAAATTTGCTAGTTATTCTTGGATAAAGAAACGACGCCATCGCAAGGTTTATAACAGTTTTGATAACTTTGTCGTTGCTTCGCGCGCCATGGCAGAAGTTTTTGAGAATAGTTTCAAACAACCTTATAAAAAAATGCAATTTTTAGGTACTCCTCGATCAGATCGGCTCTTTAGTGATAAATGGATTAACATTGTCAGAAAAAGGGTTTATACTGCTGCTCCAGAATTAAAAGATAAGCGAGTTATTTTATATTTACCAACTTATCGCTCGGACGGTAAAATTAATCCTCCAGAAGGCACTATTCAGGCTTTAGCAGCTGATTCTAATGCCATGGTCGCCGTTAAGTTGTACCAAGAAGTTGACCGAGCTAAGTTAAAGCTAGACCAATTTAATTTGAAGAACGTTAAAATTTATGATGAGTTTACGGCCACTGATTTAATGACCATTGCTGATACCTTTGTGACTGATTATTCGTCGTATTCTTTTGATTTTAGTTTGATGCCACAGGCTCGTTCGATGATTTTTTATATGTATGATTATCAAGAATATTCCAAAAACCCTGGAATTCAACTTGGTTATGAAAAATGGTTGCCAAGTCAGCCAATTCATACCGTTGAGCAGTTGAAAAAGGCCGTTATGGAAAATGAAAAATTAGATTTTTCTAATTTCAATGCGATGTGGAATACTTATAATGATGGAAAAGCATACCAACGGGTTTTAAATAAATATGTATTACAGCAACCAGAGGAGAAAATAGATGACTAAAGAATTTTTAATTGGTTCTCATGTAGCCATGAAAGCCCCTAAAATGTTTTTAGGTTCTGCTGAAGAAGCCAAAAATGATGAAGAAACGGTTTTTATGGTTTATACCGGGGCACCCCAAAATTCACGGAGAAAACCACTTGATGAATTGAAAATTACCGAAGGAAAACAATATATGGAAGAAAATGGACTTCTCGAGGTAGTAGTTCATGCTCCTTACATTATTAACCTTGCTAATACTAAGAAGCCAGCAAGCTTCGAGTTTGCGGTTCAGTTTTTACAAAAAGAAATTGAACGGGCTGGTGCCATGGGAGCAACGCAAATTGTGCTTCATCCAGGTGCTCACGTTGGTGCTGGAGTAGAAGCGGGGATTCAACAATTAATTAAGGGTTTAAACTTAGTAATTAAACCAGAACAAACGGTTCAGATTGCCATTGAAACCATGGCTGGTAAGGGAACTGAAATCGGAACGACGTTTGAACAAATTGCTGAAATTATTGATGGGGTAGAACTGAAAGATAAAGTTTCGGTTTGTTTTGATACTTGTCATACTTACGATGCCGGCTACGATGTTAAAGATGATTTTGATGGCGTGATGCAAGAATTTGATAAGGTGATTGGTTTAGATCGCTTGAAAGTCGTTCATTTAAATGATGATAAAAATCCGATGAATAGTCATAAAGATCGCCATGCTAACATTGGTTTTGGAACCATTGGCTTTGCAGCATTAGATAAAATTGCGCATTACGAAAAATTGCAGGATGTTCCCAAAATTATGGAAACTCCTGCAATTAAGTTAAATGATAAAGTTAAAATTGATCCTCATAAATATGAGGTCAAGATGCTACGGGAACAAAAATTCAATCCAGACTTGATTAAAGAAATCGAAGCGGGCGTTATAAAATAGTTCGTTTAGGTAGACTCTCGGTGATAATTGTGGCAGTTTCTTCAATTGATTTGTTGGCCACATTAATCGAAAGACATCCAATTTTATGATAAAGGTGCTTGGCGTAGTCAAGTTCCTTTTTTATATTGTCAGAATTAGAATATGGTGTTTCGCTATCTAATCCATACTCTTTCATTCGTTGTGAACGAATTTGCTTTAATTTAGTCACCGAATTAGTCAAGCCAAAAATCTTTTTAGGATCAACGTCCCAGATTTCTTGGGGTAACTGGAGGTTAGGGCCGATTGGTACATTGGCAACTTTATAGCTTTCATTAGCAAGATAGAGTGATAGAGGTGTTTTTGACGTTCTTGAGACCCCTAGAATCACAATGTCTGCCTTGGTGAGGTCCTTGGGGTTTCGTCCATCATCATTTGCCACCGTAAATTCAATGGCCGCAATTCTTTTAAAGTATTCAGCATTTAAGTTATGCACTAATCCAGGAACTTCGGCAGATGATTCGTTTAAACGATGAGAAATAATTTCAATTGGCTTTTGGATACAGTCAAAGCTAGATAATTTATTTTGTCGCGCAAATAGGCCAACCATATCACTTAGTTCAGGATTAACTAGAGTATGAAAAATAATCGCGTTATTTTCTTTTGCTAGTTTTAAAATTCCACTGAGAATTGATTTGGTTCTGATAAATGGATATTGACTGATGTTAGCCCGTGCTTCGGGAAATTGGGCTGCTGCTGTTTTAGCAATCGCAGTACCGGTTTGTCCACTAGAATCGGAAATGACAAAAACGTTATAAATGGTCTTCATAATGAGGCTCCTTGGTAAATATTTATTAGTTTCATTATACGCTGAATCACTTTTTTTAAATATTCTTTTAATCTTTCGTTGACGGAAAATTTATCATGGGATATAATTATATTCGTTGGGTGGAAACATTCAGCACACTAAAACTTGGAGGGGAGGGATTTTTAAATGTCAAAAACAGTTGTTCGCAAGAACGAATCTCTTGATGATGCTCTTCGTCGTTTTAAACGTACAGTTTCTAAGAGCGGTACTCTCCAGGAATTTCGTAAGCGTGAATTTTACGAAAAACCTAGTGTTAAACGTAAATTAAAATCAGAAGCAGCAAGAAAACGTAACAATAAAAAGAAAAAGAGCCGTAGCAAGTTCTAATTAAAAGAGCAATCACTTTTGATTGCTTTTTTTTTTGAATTTTAAATAAAAATAAGGGGAAAATAAAATGTCATTAAACGAAACTTTAACTAACGATTTAAAAACAGCAATGAAGGCTGGAAAAAAAGACGAATTAACGATTATCAGAATGCTTAAAAGTAATTTAATGAACGAAAAAATTAAATTAGGTCATGATTTAAGTGATAGTGAAGCAGCTGCTGTGGTTAATCGCGAAATTAAACAGCATCTCGATTCAATTGAACAATTTAAAGCCGGTGCTCGTGAAGACTTAGTTGAACAACAAGAAAAAGAAATGAAAATCCTTAAAAAGTATGCACCTAAACAAATGGAACCAGCCGAAGTTGCCAAAGTGGTTAAAGAAACGGTTGCCCAATTAGGTGCCAAAGGTAAGAGTGATTTTGGAAAAGTCATGGGTGCTGTAATGGGAAAAGTTAAAGGAAAAGCTGACGGTAATGTCGTAAAAAAGGCCGTTAACGACGAATTGAAATAGCAGTAGGTATATCATTGTTTTAAACCTTAAATTTGTGCTAGAATTTAGAAAATTAAGGATTAAGGAGATTATTTTTATTGGTTGAAAATTTTGAATTTCAAAAACAAATCGCGTTAAAAAATCCAAATGATCAAAGTAAGTTATTTGGAACTCAGGATGCCTTTATTAAAATTTTAGAGGAAGAATTTCAAGTTTGGATTCGGTACTCAGCAGGAATCATTAAAATCGAAGGACATCACGAAAATGATGTCCAACTCACTAATGATATTTTATTTAACATGTTGAAGTTGATTCATACTGGAATCGAAGTTAATGCTAGTGATTTTGTTTCAGCAGTAGGGATGGCACGTAATGGAAAAATTTCGGCCTTACCTGAGCTATACAATCAAGTTTTAATCAAAGATCGTAAAGGTAATCCAGTTCGAGTTAAAAATTTTGGTCAACGTGAGTACATTCAAGCTATTTATCATAATGACATTACTTTTGGAATCGGACCTGCCGGAACTGGGAAGACTTATTTAGCGGTTGTAATGGCAGTGGCTGCTTTAAAAAAGGGTAAAGTTGATAAAATTGTACTAACTAGACCTGCAGTTGAAGCTGGTGAAAGTTTAGGCTTCTTACCTGGTGATTTGAAAGAAAAGGTTGATCCCTACCTTCGTCCGCTCTATGATTCTTTATACGCCATTTTAGGGATGGATCATACTGAACGCTTGATTGAACGAGGTGTAATTGAGATTGCTCCATTGGCATATATGCGTGGTCGAACCCTCGATAATGCTTTTGTAATCTTAGATGAAGCGCAGAATACAACTAACCAACAAATGAAAATGTTTCTAACTCGATTAGGCTTTAATTCAAAGATGATTGTGAATGGTGATATTCAACAAATTGACTTGAAAGGCCATGTTGCCAGTGGTTTAGTTACTGCTCCTAAAATTTTGCAAAATATCAATAATATTGAAGTAATTAGATTAACTGCTGAAGATGTTGTGAGAAATCCAGTGGTTGCTAAAATTATTACTGCCTACGAAAACGAAGATAAATAAAGGACTATAAATTCATGGACTTAGAAATTTATGATGAAACGAATGGTCAAGTATCTGAAGACCAACAAAAATTGATCAAAAACGTCTTAGATTTTGCTGCAAAAGAAATTGGCTTAAAAGATAATACCGAAATGTCAGTTACCATGGTTAACAATGAGCGAATTCAAGCAATTAATCGGGAATACCGTAATGTAGATCGGGCGACGGATGTAATCAGTTTTGCAATTGAAGATGAAAATGATGATGAATTCCCTGTAATGATGAGCGATGAAATGAAAGCTGAAATTCCCGAAAATATTGGTGATATCTTTGTCAGCATTGATAAAGTTAATGAACAAGCAGATTTTTTGGGACACTCAGTGGATCGTGAATTAGGTTTCTTGATTGTTCATGGCTTTTTACACCTTAATGGTTATGATCACATGGAACCCGCAGACGAAAAGGTTATGTTTGACCTCCAGAGAAAGATTTTAAATGAATATGGACTCAAAAAATAAGCATCAAACCAGTAAAAATAAAAACTTTTTGCAAGCTTTTGGCCATGCCTGGGACGGGTTAACAACACTTTGTTGTAACGAGCGTAATTTTTGTTTTCACTTAGTAATGACTGCCATTGTTTTAACAACTGGGGGGATTTTACGAGTCGGATATTTTAAATTTCTGTGGTTAGTCTTAGCTTGTTACTTGGTATTACAAGCCGAAGTTATCAATACTTTAGCTGAATACTTAGTTGATTTAACAATTGGAAATAAGTACAGTGATTTAGCCAAAAAAATTAAAGACATTGCTGCTGGATGGGTTCTGTTTTCTACGGTACTCGCCATTGTGATTGGTTTAGTAGTTTTTGGAACAACTTTTATTAAATTAATATAAGAAAAAGGAAATTAAATGGAAAAAGCAGAAAATTTCAAATCAGGATTTGTTGCCATTGTTGGTCGGCCCAATGTGGGGAAATCAACCTTTTTAAATCGGGTAGTTGGCCAAAAAATTGCCATTATGAGCGATAAAGCGCAGACTACGCGGAATAAAATTCAAGGAGTATACACCAATAAAGATGCCCAAATTGTCTTTTTGGATACTCCTGGAATTCATAAACCAGAAAATAAATTAGATGAATATATGGATGCGTCTGCCTTATCATCATTAAGAGAAGTTGAAGCAGTTTTATTTATGGTGAGTGCAACAGAAACTCGCGGTGCTGGTGATAACTACATCATTGATCAATTAAAAAAGGTTGATGTTCCAGTTTACTTAATTATTAACAAAATTGACGAAATTAATCCTGATAAGTTATTAGTTATTATGGATACGTACCGCAAAGCTTATGATTGGGCAGAGGTTTTTCCAATTTCTGCTTTGAAAGGTAACAACGTTGATGAATTAATTGATAATTTGATTGATCATTTACCGGAAGGTCCGCAATATTATCCCGATGATCAAGTGACTGATCATCCAGAGCGGTTCATTGTTCAAGAAATTGTGCGAGAAAAGATTTTAGAAAATACGCGTCAAGAAATTCCTCATTCAGTGGCGGTTTACGTTGAAAGTATGAAAACCAACGAAAATGGTAAGGTTCAAATTGAAGCTTCAATTATCGTTGAGCGTGAAGGACAGAAACGAATTATCATTGGGAAAGGTGGCGCCTTACTGAAATACATTAGTATTGGTGCTCGTCGCGAAATTGAAAAATTACTTGGTAGTAAAGTTAACTTGAAACTTTGGATTAGAGTTCAATCTGGTTGGCGCGATAAAGATACGGCTTTAAATAATTTAGGTTACAGTGAAAAAAATGATTATTAATTAGTGGGTGAGATTTGTGGTAAATACTAAAAGTAAACCATTTCATGGAATATTAATTTATCGCAAAAATTATCGAGAACATGATATGCTGGTTAAATTTTTTACTGCTGAGGCCGGCAAAAAAATGTTTTTTGTGCGGGGAGCTAATCGGCCAAAATTTAAAATGGTAAGTGACATTTTACCGTTTAGTTATGGAACCTACGAAGGTGAATTACGGGAGACCGGTTTGTCTTACATCGATAGTGGGAGCAGCGTTAAACATTTTGAACAAATCAGTGAAGACATTTATCTGAATGCTTATGCTACCTATCTGATGGGATTGCTTGATGCTGCTCTTCCTGATAACGTTCCGGATAAACTATGGTTTGATAAACTTTTTTATGCTTTAAATTTAATTAATAACGGATTTGACGCCGAAATTATTACAAATATCATCGAAATTCAGCTATTGCCGTTATTTGGAGTTGCTCCCGATTTTCGCAATTGTGCAATTTGTGGTGAAGAACATCCAATTTATGATTATTCAGAAAAGTTTGGTGGCTTAATTGGTGAATCAGAATTTGCTTTGGATAGTCACCGGATGCATTTAGATCAAAAAACGATTTACTATTTACGGTTATTTTCGGCAGTTGATCTTACCAAAATTAACAACATTAAAGTTAACCGGATTACCAAGCAAAAATTACGCCAAGTAATTGATAAAATTTATGATAATTCCGTTGGTTTAAATCTAAAAAGTAAAAAATTTTTGAACCAAATGAATAGTTGGAAAATTAAACTTGATTAGTCAATAATAATTGACTGAATTAAAGTATCAAATTATAATAAAGGTAACTAAATATTTGACACAGATAAAAGAAGGTTGTTAATCATAACAATTCAGCGATACCATGTTAGTGCGAGATGGTAATTGTTTTTAACAATTGGCGCTTTTTGAGTCAATCCGTTTCGAGATGCTGATTTTTACAATCAGAAGTAGGGTGGAACCGCGACTAAATCGTCCCTATGCAGGAGTATGTTTACTTTTGCATAGGCTTTTTTATTTGTTTGGCAAAAGGGGGAGTTAACATGACAAAAAAAATGTCAGTACAAGATATTGCTGCTACATTAAAATCATATTGGAGTAACCAGGGTTGCATGATTATGGATGCTTATGATACCGAAAAAGGGGCTGGAACAATGAGTCCGTTTACTTTTTTGCGTGCAATTGGTCCCGAACCATGGAACGTGGCTTACGTTGAACCTTCAAGAAGACCCGCAGATGGTCGTTATGGTGAAAACCCAAACCGTTTATACCAACATCATCAATTTCAAGTATTGATGAAGCCTTCTCCAGACAACATTCAAGAATTATACATTAACTCATTAAAGGAACTTGGAATTAATCCACTTGAACATGATATTCGATTTGTGGAAGATAACTGGGAAAATCCTTCTATGGGTTGCGCTGGGGTTGGTTGGGAAGTTTGGCTTGATGGAATGGAAGTTACTCAATTTACCTACTTCCAAGTCGTTGGTGGACTTCAAATGGATCCCGTTGCCGTAGAAATTACGTATGGTTTGGAACGTTTATCATCATATATTCAAAACGTTAATAACGTATTTGATCTAGAATGGTCAAATGGCGTTAAATATGGTGATATTTTCAAAGAACCGGAATACGAACACTCAAAATATAGTTTTGAATTAAGTGATCAAGAAATGCTTCACCACATGTTTGACGCTTATGAAAAAGAAGCTAAACGTCTAATCAAAGAAGGATTAGTTCATCCAGCTTACGATTACGTATTAAAATGTAGCCATACTTTTAACCTTCTTGATGCACGAGGAGCCGTTTCCGTGACGGAACGGGCCGGCTACCTAGCTCGAATTAGAAAAATGGCTCATGGAATTGCCCAAGCTTTTGTCCAAGAACGGCGAAAACTTGGTTTCCCATTAATCAAAGACGAAAAACAACGTGAAGCGGTGTTGGCTGAATTTGCTAAGCGTGATGAAAAGAAAAATAAACAAAAAAAGAACAAGGGGGATAAAAAATAATGACACATACATTCCTATTAGAAATTGGGTTGGAAGAAATGCCAGCTCATGTTGTTACCCCAAGTATTAATGAATTAGCTGAAAAAACCGAAAAATACCTGAAAGAAAATTGGATTTCATTTGATAAAGTTCAAAAATTTTCCACTCCAAGAAGATTGGCTTTAGAAATTTCTGGTTTAGCCGATAAGCAACCGGACATTGATGAAGAAGTTAAAGGTCCAGCTGAAAAGATTGCTAAAGATGCTGATGGAAACTGGAGTAAAGCAGCGATTGGGTTTACTCGTGGACAAGGTTTAACCCCAGAAGACATTACTTTTAAAGAAATTAAAGGAACTAACTATGTCTTTGTTAATAAACACGTCGCTGGAAAACCGGTTGCAGAAGTATTAGCTGGGTTGGTTGATGTGGTTGCTGCCATGAATTTCCCAACGATGATGAAATGGGGAACAAATAAGTTCCAATTTGTGCGTCCAATTAAATGGATTGTCGCTTTACTAGATACCGAAGTAGTTCCAATGGAATTAGTTGGCGTTAAATCAGGACGCGAATCGCTAGGACATCGTTTCTTAGGTCAAGCTGTAAAGATTGCGAAGGCTACTGACTACGAAGCTGATTTGGCCAAAGAATTCGTAATTGTTGACGCTGACAAACGAAAAGCTAAGATTAAAGCACAAATTGAAGCAATTGCCACGGAAAATAACTGGAAAGTTGATATTGACGACGACTTGCTTGAAGAAGTTAATAATTTAGTTGAATATCCAACTAGTTTTTACGGTACTTTTGATAAACGGTTCTTAGATATTCCACGTGAAGTATTAATTACCTCAATGAGAAATCACCAACGGTTCTTCTATGTAGAAAATCAAGCTGGTGAATTATTACCTTTCTTTATTTCAGTTCGAAACGGAAATTCAGAATTTATTGAAAATGTGATTAAAGGAAACGAAAAAGTTTTAGCTGCACGATTATACGATGCAGAATTCTTCTATCAAGAGGATCAAAACCATGATATTGAGTATTTTGTTAACAAATTAAAGAACGTTACGTTCCATGACAAAATTTCAACGGTTTATGAAAAAATGCAACGAGTTCAAGTAATCGCACGTTTAATTGGTGAAAAAGTTGGATTAGATGCTACCCAATTAGCGGATTTACAACGGGCTGCAGAAATCTATAAATTTGACTTGGTTACTGGAATGGTTGGCGAATTTTCTGAGTTACAAGGAATCATGGGGGAAAAGTACGCTTTACTATTTGGTGAAAATCCTGCCGTTGCTACTGCTATTCGGGAACACTATATGCCCATTTCTGCTAATGGGGAACTTCCTCAATCAAAGGTTGGAGCAGTTTTAGCCGTTGCTGATAAACTTGATAGTGTAATGACATTTTTTGCCGCTGGGATGATTCCAAGTGGGTCAAATGATCCTTATTCCTTAAGACGGCAAGCTGCGGGAATTGTAAGCATTGTTGCTGATCAAAAATGGCGCTTACCATTAGCTGAATTAATGAATCAAATCGTAACCGATGAAAATGAAGCCAAGGTGGCACCAGCAGTTGAACAAAAATCTGTTATTAATGATGTCATTTTATTTATTAAAGAACGAATTAAACGAGTTTTAAGAGCGGAAAAAATAAAATTTGATTTAGTTGATGCAGCTGTTAATGCAACTAGCACTGATATTTTGTATAACATCAATAGTGCCAAAGTGCTTAATAAGCATAAAGACGATGCGGATTTCAAAGCCGTTATTGAAGCTTTAACCCGTGTTGAAAGAATTTCTAAGAAAGCTGATTTTAAGGCTACCGATTTATTTGTAGATCCAGCCTTGTTTGAAAATGATGCCGAATTAAAGATGAATGCTGAAGTTGATCGAATTTCACCAGATTTTGATAAGTTAACGGCAGCTGATGCCTTTACTAAACTTGCTAGTTTAGAACCAGCTATTAAATATTATTTCGATGAGACCATGGTAATGGCAGAAGATAAGTCTGTTCGAGAAAATCGTTTGAAGGAACTTACTAAGGTCGCTCAAATGATTAATTATTTTGCTGAAGTTGATAAAATTGTCGTTAAATAAAAAAGTAAAGCAATTGAAAAGTGGTGTTGTTAATGGCTAAGATCCCCGAAGAATTTGTGGAAAAAGTGCGTAATAACACTAATATTCGTGACATTGTTGGACAATACGTGCAGCTAAAAAAGGCTGGAAAAAACTTATTTGGTTTATGTCCTTTTCATGAGGAACGAACTCCATCTTTTTCAGTCAATGAAGAAAAGCAAATTTTTCATTGCTTTAGTTGTGGACGCGGTGGTAATGTTTTTAGTTTTTTGATGGATCTAAAGGGACTTAGTTTTCCTGAAGCAGTTGAGATGGTTGCAAAAGATGATGGCATTGAATTACCTAGTAATGCTAATTGGAATCAACCGTCACCACAACAACAAAAGCTCAAGCCATTAATTGAGATTAATGAAGCCGCAGCAAAGTTATATCACCATGTTTTAATTAATACCAAATTAGGTGAAGAGGCCTTAAATTATCTAAAGAAACGCCAGATTTCTGACGAAATGATTGAAACGTTTAATTTAGGTTATGCTCCGAATGAACGAATCCTTAAGAAATATTTCGAAGAGAAAAAAGCTGATTATCAAGCTTTACGAAAAACGGGCTTATTTACCGAAACTAGTGATGGTGAATTACGTGATCGGTTTGCCGGTCGGTTAATGGTGCCGATTCGGAATGAACATGGGAAAACGGTTGGTTTTTCCGGTCGGTTACTGCATAAAGATGAAGACATGCCTAAGTATCTTAATTCACCGGAAACCGAGTTATTTAATAAACGAAAGATTATGTATAACTTTGATTTGGCTAAGCCTGAAATTAGACAAACTCATGATGTCATCCTTTTTGAAGGATTTATGGATGTGATTTCTGCTTATCAAGCTGGAGTAAAAAATGGTGTGGCTTCGATGGGAACTAGTTTAACCGAAGAACAAATTTATGACTTACAACGAGTTACTAAACAAATTTACGTTTGTTATGACGGTGATACTCCGGGACAAAAGGCAACCAATCGAGCAATTGATCTACTAAAAAAGAATGGCAACTTGAACATCGGCATTATCCAAATGCCGGATGGGATTGATCCAGACGAATATCGGCGTAGTCATGGGGAAGTTAGTTTTCAACAAGTAGTTAAAAATGGACGTGAATCAATTGTTAAATTTAAAATTAATTATTTACGAACCCAATTTAATTTAACTAACGAAGAAGACCGCTTAGCTTACATCGATAAAGTTTTGCATATTATTGCTGGAGTTGAAAATAATGTTGAACGAGATGTGTATTTAAAAGAATTAGCTGATCGTTTAGACCTTAGTTTAGCCAGTTTAGAAACCCAAACTGAAAAATATGCTAACGTAATTCAAAAAAGAAGCCAAAGTAATCGGAATCTGAAACGTTTTATTCAAACTCCCACGGTACTTAATCAGGAATCTAAACATTATTCTCGAATTGAAAATGCAGAACGTCATTTATTAAATATGATGCTGCATAATTCGGAAGTTTGGAAAAAAGTAAGGCGTAATAACGATTTCGCTTTTGTCCATGACTTATATCAACAAATTTTTATTTTTGCTCAAGAATACTTTAGGTATCATGCTGAATATAACGCCGCCGAATTTAGTGATTTTGTAGGCGAAACTAACCTTCAAGCAACGTTGGCTGAGTTAGAAATGACAAATGATGATACTCAGTATAATGAGGAAGAAATCGCGGATTGTGTTAAAATAATAATGCAAGATGCACCGATTATGGAAGAATTAGAACAGAAAAAAGCTGACTTTAATAATGCAAAACAACTTGGTGATGAAATATTACAGCTAAAATTAGCAACTGAACTGATTGATTTACAAAAACGCTTGCAAAATTTGAAGTCAGCAGAAGATTAATGGGAGGTCATTAGAATGGCAGAAAACGAAGCGAAAAAGAAAACTGAAATAAAAAAATCAACTCCCGAAGCAAAAAGTAAAACCGCCGCAAAGCGTGCAAAAACTACTAAAGAACTAAAAAAAGAATTTGATGATAAAGGATTCAAGAAGGTTTATAAAGAGTTAGTTAAGAAGAACAAAAAAATTGGTCACATTACTTATGAACTATTGGAACAAGAACTTCAAGTTCCCTTTGATTTAGATAAAAAACAAATGGAAAAAGTTCTTGAACAAGTTGAAGATGATGGAATTAGCATCGTTGATGAACATGGTGAACCAGATCCACGGGCCTTAAAAGCTGCTAAAAAAGTTACCCAAAAGGAATTGAAAAATGCTGCCAGTTCTAAAGGGGTTAAAATTAATGATCCAGTTAGAATGTACTTGAAAGAAATTGGTCGGGTACCCTTACTTACAGCTGACCAAGAAGTCCAACTAGCCCTAAGAATTGAAGAAGGCGATGAAACTGCTAAGCAAGAATTAGCAGAAGCTAACCTAAGATTGGTTGTTTCAATTGCTAAACGGTATGTTGGTCGTGGAATGCAATTTCTTGATTTAATTCAAGAAGGCAATATGGGGCTTATGAAAGCTGTTGAAAAATTTGACTACCGCAAGGGATTTAAATTTTCAACCTATGCTACTTGGTGGATTAGACAAGCCATTACCCGTGCAATTGCTGACCAAGCGAGAACGATTCGAATTCCTGTTCATATGGTTGAAACCATTAATAAACTAATTCGAGTTCAACGTCAGCTACTTCAAGATTTGGGACGGGAACCACTTCCTTCAGAAATTGGTGCCGAAATGGATATGCCAACTTCTAAAGTTAGAAATATCTTGAAGATTTCTCAAGAACCAGTTTCTTTAGAAACCCCAATTGGTGAAGAAGATGATTCCCATTTAGGTGACTTCATTGAGGATAAGGATGCTACCAGTCCTGAAGAACATGCTTCTTATGAATTACTTAAAGAACAATTAGAAGGGGTTTTAGATACTCTTACTGATCGTGAAGAAAATGTCTTAAGATTAAGATTTGGACTTGATGATGGCCGAACTAGAACACTTGAAGAAGTGGGAAGAGTCTTTGGTGTTACTCGTGAACGAATTAGACAAATTGAAGCAAAGGCTTTAAGAAAACTTCGTCATCCGTCGAGAAGTAAACAACTAAAAGATTTCTTAGATTAATTAAAATTAAAAAACAGGGACTTTTGGTCTCTGTTTTTTATTGAGAAAAATAAAGGAGTTAAATTTAATATGGACGCAAAGCACCTTTCAAAAAGAATGCAAGCAGTCGCTGATTTAGTCCCTAAATCAAATACTTTAGCAGATATTGGATCAGATCATGCCTACTTACCAGCCTATTTATTAGAACAAGGGATTGTAAAGTATGCAATTGCTGGAGAAGTGGTTCAGGGACCCTTTGAAAATGCCCAATCTGAAATTATTAACCAAAAATTATCTAACCAAATGGAAGCTCGGTTAGGCAATGGATTAGCCGTAATTGAAGCTGCTGATCAGGTGGATACGATTACGATTGCGGGAATGGGTGGAGAGTTAATTACTGACATTCTAGAACGTGGTAAAAATAAACTAGCAACTCATCCCGTTTTAGTATTACAAGCTAACGTTGATGAAAATACCCTACGTCGCTGGCTTGCGCATCACCAATATGAGATTACGGGGGAAAATTTAGTTTATGATGCCGGTCATTTTTATGAAATGTTTCGGGCCGAATACGTTGCAGATCATGAAGTTTCCTATACGAAAGCGGAACTTGACTTTGGTCCCTTATTGTTAAAGGAAAAATCAGCTACATTTCGAAATAAGTGGAACGAAAAATTAGCCAAAAATCGGTTTATTTTAGATAAATTACTTAATTCTAAATCACATCCCGCTGAAAAAATTGCGAAGACTAAAACTAGAATTGCAGAAATTGAAGGTGTTTTAAATGACAACGATTAATGAATTTATTAAGCGTTTTGAACAATTTGCCCCAATTGAACTTCGTGAAAATGGTGATCCAACTGGATTTCAAATTGGAAATAAAAATGCTGAAATAAAAAAAATCATGACTACCTTAGATGTTCGTCCTGAAACCGTCCAAGAAGCAATTGATAATGGGGTAAACTTCATTTTTACTCATCATCCTGTGATGTTTCGTCCTGCTAAAAACCTTGACTTAAGTAATCCACAAAATCAAATGTATGCAGATATTTTGAAGCATGATATTACTGTTTATGCAGCGCATACTAATTTGGATAATGCGAACGGCGGAATGAATGACTGGTTGGCAACTGCAATTGGATTAGAAAACATTTCCGGAATGATATTGCATGATACAAATATTAATCATGCAGCGCATTATTTAGGAAGAGTCGGTGATTTACCCCAAGCCATTACTTTTAAAGAATTGGCTCAACAATGTAAAAAGCTTTTTAATTTGCAAGGTCTAAGAACGGTAACCAATAATCCTGATAAACTAGTTAGACGGATTGCGGTTCTTGGAGGTAGTGGAGGTAAATTCTATCCTGATGCAATTAAAGCTGGTGCGGATGTTTATATTACTGGTGATTTGTATTACCATACCTCGCAAGATATGCTAGCTGAAGGTCTAATGGCAATTGACCCTGGGCATCACGTTGAAAGTATTTGTAAATTAAAGTTAAAAGAACTGTTTGAAAAATGGAAGGGCGAAAACGACTGGCAATTCGAAATTATTGCGTCTGAAATTTCAACTGATCCGTTTACCTTCTTATAAAAATAAAAGCCTTATAATAACCGTGTTCAAATCGGTCATTATAAGGCTTTTATTTGTGAAAATCAGGTTAAGGTTTCATTACTAGTTTAAGTAGGTTAATTCCTACGAGAGCAATTATGGCACCAACAATTGCAGCTTGAGCAGCAATTGTCTTAGTAAAAGTAGCTTGTACCAATGCTGATCCAATATAACCAATAACTTCTCCGTATACAATTCCCCAAAATAGGGTTGTTAAATTTGCAGCGATAGTTTTCATTAGACACACTCCCTTATTTCACTAGTATTTTATCACTATCACAGATAATTGCAATTAAGAGTTATCAGAGTTTTAAATAATCGTTCTTTGTTATAATAAAGGCAAAAATGAAAGGTAGTGGAAAAATGACCTATGTACCATTGCAAAATCTTAGTTCATATAGTTTGTTACAAAGTCCGAATACCCTACCAAAATTAATTGATACGGCTAAAGCACGCGGATATAATACATTAGCTTTAACCGATAATAACGTTATGTACGGTGCGGTAGCTTTTTTTAAAGAAGCCACTAAAAAGCAAGTTAAGCCAATTATTGGATTAACTTTAACCGTCAAGGGCTCTATTTTGACTGAACATGAATTTAAAGTCGTTTTATTAGCCAAAAATAACCATGGGTATCAAAACTTGATGAAGATTTCTACCCAAGTCATGACTAATGAAGACTTTGTTTCTTTGGCAACTTTTAAAGATAATTTAGCTGATTTATTTGTCTTGCTTCCGACTAGTAGTGAGGTACAAAATCTAGTTAGTTATGGAAAATTAGCTCAAGCTAAACAAGTGTTGGAAGAACTCAAAGATGTAGTCGATGAAAATTCATTAAGGCTAGGAATTAACGTTAAGCCAGATAAACTTACTGATTTGCAACAATTGGCTAAAGCGACGGACACCAAGTTAATTGCCTTAAATGAAGTTGACTACTTAAAAGCTGATGATTTATTCAATACGCAAGTTTTAAAATCAATTGATAATGGAAATGTTTTAGAAGATCCGGAAGAACAAAAGCGTCAGTTAGGTTTAAATTGGTTAGAAGGACAGTCTGAAATTGAGCATAAATATGATAAATTAGGCTTAACAGAAATTTTAGCTGAAAATCAATTTGTGGCAGAAAATTGTAATGTACAAATAAAAAAAGAAACACCGCATTTGCCCAAATTTCACACCCCCAATTCAGAAACATCGGCGGAATATCTTTCTCGATTATGTTTAAAGGGGCTCCAAAAACGATTAAACGGAACCGGTGCTGATTATCAAGTCTATTTGGCAAGATTACAACATGAATTAGAAGTTATTAACCGCATGGGTTTTGATGATTATTTTTTAATTGTTTGGGATGTTATTAATTTTGCGCACCAACACGATATTTTAACGGGACCTGGTCGAGGATCAGCTGCAGGGTCAATTGTAGCTTACACTTTGGAGATTACAGATGTTGATCCGATTAAGTATGATTTATTGTTTGAACGTTTCTTAAATGAAGAACGAGCCCAAATGCCAGATATTGACATTGACATTCCAGATGATAAACGTGATCAAATCTTGAATTATGTCCACGATAAATATGGCGATGACCGAGTAGCACAAATCATTACCTTTGGGACTTTAGGGGCAAAACAATCCGTCCGAGATGTTGGACGAGTCTTTGGAATGACTCCTACAGAAATGAATGGTTGGAGTAAAGCAATTCCTACTCATCTTCATGAAACTTTAAAAAATGCGTTAGCTGAATCACAAGGATTAAAAAATTTAATTGCCGATCAACCCATTAACCAACTCTTGTTTGAAACGGCGCTAGAATTAGAAGGGCTACCACGACATTATTCGACTCATGCTGCGGGATTAATTTTGAGTGATGAGCCAATTGAAAAAAAATCGCCTTTACAAATGGGAAATGAAGGACTTTTAATGACCCAGTATTCTAAGTATTACGTTGAAGACGTTGGTTTATTGAAGATTGATTTTTTAGGGCTTCGTAATTTATCGATTATGGCCAATATTTTAAATTTAATCCATCAACAAATTGATCCTGATTTTGCAATTACGAAAATTAATTTAAACGATCCACAAACCCTCCGCTTATTTCAAGCTGGCAAAACCAACGGAGTATTTCAATTTGAATCAACAGGGATTAAAAATGTGTTACGCAATATGCACCCAACGAGTTTTGATCTCATTGCAGCGGTAAATGCTCTGTATCGTCCAGGACCAATGGAAAATATTGATTTGTTTATCAAAAGGAAAAATAATCCTGATCAAGTTCATTATCCGAACCAAGCCATCGAAAAAATTTTGAAGCCAACGTTTGGCATTATTGTTTATCAAGAACAAGTTATGCAATTGGCATCAACCATGGCAGGGTTTACCTTGGCACAAGCGGATGTTTTACGACGTGCGATGAGTAAAAAGCACAAGAGTGAGATGGAAGCTATGAAGGGGAGTTTCTTAGCAGGAGCCCTTAAAAATGGCTATTCAAAAGAAGTTGCGAAAACTACGTTTGATTACATTGAAAGATTTGCGGGCTATGGGTTTAACAAATCGCATGCCTTTGCTTATAGCAAAATGGCATTTGAACTAGCCTATTTAAAAGCCCACTATCCGGGTCCCTTTTATACTGCCTTATTTAATTCAGTTTTAGGTAATAAATTAAAGATTAAAGCCTATGTTCAAGAAGCACGAGATGCTGAGATCAAAGTTGAAGCACCTAGCATTAATGAGAGTATCGGTGATTTTATTTATTGCGATGGGCAAATTAGGTTTGGGTTTAGTGTAATTAAAGTCGTGCGCACGGACTTTATTAAAGCAATTATCGCTGAAAGAAACGCTAACGGAAAATATCGGGGGTTACAGAATTTTATTAATCGGATGCCCGAAAAATATCGTAAAGAAGATCAATTGAATGCGTTAGTTTATGCAGGGTGTTTTGATGATTTTGAATATAATCGACGCGAAATGATTGAAGCTATTCCTAAATTAATTAGTTCATCAGATATTCCAGATAGTTTATTTTCTGATGTTCCGGGAATGGAAGTTAAGATTCAAAAAAAGGCTGAATTTCCAGATTGGCAAAAAATCAATTTTGAAAATGAGTATTTAGGGACCTTTTTATCTGGACACCCAGTGGAAAGATATCGAGATTTGCAAAAAGAACTTCATGCACTTAATACCTCGGAATTAGTTAACGAACAAAAAAACGTTAATTCAGTTTTGTTAGTTAACCATATTAAACTAATCAGAACCAAAAAAGGGCAACAAATGGCATTTGTAACTGCTAGTGATCAATTCGGCAGTATTGATATTACCATCTTTCCCTCCGTTTATAATCTCGTTAAACCGTGGTTGAAACCAAACCTGATAGTTACAGTAACGGGGAATGTTCAAGACCGTCGGGGATTACAAATTGTAGCTAATCGATTAGAAATTGCCGCAAATCTGGTTCACCAAGCTAAGCAAAAGCAAGCGAAGCTATTTGTTAGAATCGATGATGAGCATGATTCCAACCTAATAATCCAAAATTTAAAAGATTTGCTACTGGCTAATCATGGGGAAAGTTCGGTTACTTTGTATCAGGTTAAAGTTGCTAAGTATAAACCGTTGGCAAACCAATATAATGTTAATATTAATGCCCAATTACTGGCACAACTGGAAGAATTGTTAGGAAAAAGGAACGTCGTTGTCCAATAGTTTTCGAGATTAGATACAGACAACTTTTTATAAAAGTGTTACAATTACTTTGAAATCTAATTAATTAGGCAAGTTAAATCATTGCTTAATTTTACACAAGAAGGAGAGGTTTTAACTTATGAAGAGAACAAAAATCGTAAGTACACTTGGACCCGCTGCTAATGATGTTGATACTATTTCTGCATTATTAAACTCAGGTGCCAATGTTTTTCGTTTCAACTTTTCACACGGAGATCATGAAGAACATTTATCACGTATGAATATGGTGAAAGAAGCTGAAAAGAAAACTGGTAAGCTCGCTGGTATTTTACTTGATACTAAAGGTGCTGAAATCAGAACTACTAAAGAAGTAGATGGTGAAATCCAATTCAAGATTGGTGATAAGTTCAGAATTTCTATGGACGATAGTCTTGAAGGTACTAAGGAAAAAGTTGCCGTTACTTACCCAGGCTTATACGATGATGTTAAAGTTGGCGGACACGTATTATTCGATGATGGTTTAGTTGATGCTAAAGTTATTGATAAGGACGCTAAGAACCGTGAATTAGTTTGTGAAATTATGAATAATGGTGTACTTGGTTCACGTAAAGGTGTTAACGCACCTGGTGTATCAATTAACTTACCAGGAATCACTGAAAAGGATTCAGATGATATTCGTTTTGGTTGTGAACATGGTATTAACTACATCGCTGCTTCATTTGTTCGTAAACCTCAAGATATTCTAGAAATTCGTGCTTTACTTGAAGAAAAGAACATGACTGATGTTCAAGTATTCCCTAAAATCGAATCACAAGAAGGTATCGATAACTTCCCTGAAATCTTAAAAGTTTCAGATGGTTTGATGATTGCTCGTGGTGACATGGGTGTTGAAATTCCACCAGAAAACGTACCTACTGCACAAAAACGTCTTATTAAGATGTGTAATGAAGTTGGTAAACCAGTTATCACTGCTACTCAAATGTTAGACTCAATGCAAGAAGAACCTCGTCCAACTCGTGCCGAAGTATCTGATGTTGCTAATGCTGTTTACGATGGTACTGATGCAACTATGCTTTCAGGTGAAAGTGCTCACGGTGACTACCCAGTTGAATCTGTTGCAATGATGGCTCGGATTGACGAAGTTGCTGATGATCATTTCCAAGAATTCGGTACTCCACGTCCCGTATTTAACGATAGTGACGTTACTGAAGCACTTGGTGAATCAGTTGCTCGCATTGCTAAAGACATGGACATTCATACCATCGTTTGTGCTACTGGTTCAGGCTACACTGCTCGTATGATTGCTAAGTACCATCCAAATGCTAACATTTTGGCACTTACTTTCGATGATCGTGTACGTCGTGGTTTAACTGTAAACTACGCTGTTCATCCAGTTCTTGTTAACAAACCAGAAACTGCTGATGAAATGGTTAATCTTGCTACAGCTAAAGCAGTTGAAACTGGTTTAGCTAAAGAAGGCGAACAAATCATCATTCTTACTGGTGTTCCTTTGGGTGATGAAGGTACTACTAACACAGTTCGTGTTCAATTAATCGGTACTAAATTAGCTCAAGGTCAAGGAATTGGCGACCAAGTTGTCATTGGTAAAGCTGTTGTTGCTGATGATGCTAAAGCAGCTAATGATAATACTGTTGATGGTAGTGTATTAGTTGTTAAAGATACTAATAAAGAATACTTACCAGCTATGAAGAAAGCTAGCGCAATCGTTGTTGAAGATGGTGGTTTAACTTCATACGCAGCAGTTGTTGGAATTTCATTGAACATTCCAGTAATCGTTGCCGCAAACGATGCTACTAAGAACATTAAAAACGGTGCTTTAGTTACTGTTGATGCTCGTCGTGGTATGGTTTATGCAGGTAACCAATCAAAAAATGCTTAATTTAAATTAACTTTAGAAAGACATCCGATTTTTGTCGGATGTCTTTTTTATTTGCTATAATAAGAGTATTAGGTATCTAGACTGAGAGAATGGTGAGTGGTATATATGAATGAAGACAATGGAAAAATAATTACTGGAACGGTTACTGACGAAAATGAAAAAGAATATTTCATTCAAAAAGATGGAATTACTTATTCATTAGACAAAAGTGAATTAAAAAAACCGCTTAAAATTGGTAGCGAATTCAAAGGATTTGCGTACGAAAATGAAAAACATAATCAAAGAATTACCCGAGAAATTCCAGAAGTAGGAATTGATAGCTATGCTTGGGGAAAAGTAGTCGGAACTAAGTTTGGCTTAGGGGTCTTTGTTGATATTGGTTTAAAGGATAAAGATATTGCAGTTTCAATGGATGATTTACCTGATATGAAGTCACTTTGGCCTGACGTTGGTGATGAATTAATGATTGCAATCAAACGTGATAGTAAGGGTCGCCTCTGGGGTGAATTAGCTGATGATAAGGTTTTTAAGGCAATTTCGCAACCAGCTAATGATCCGAAATTAAAAAATCGTGATGTGACTTGTTGGGTAATTAACACTAAAAAAATGGGGACTCAAGTCATTACTGACCATTATAATTTAGGTTTTATTGATAAATCTGAGCAAGAACAAGAACCACGCTTAGGAGAAAAGTTAACTGCTCGAGTAATTGGAATTCGACCAAATAAGACTTTTTATCTATCTTTACGACCTCGTGCTTATGAATCAATCGGTGAAGATGCCGAAATGATTAAACGAATTTTAGAGATGAAGCCAGATAACTTTCTTCCTTATAATGATAAAAGTGATCCAGATGAAATTAAAAATTATTTTGGAATCAGTAAAGGACAATTTAAGCGTGCCCTTGGTAATCTGTTAAAACATAAATTAGTCCAAAAAGAAGAAAATGGAATTTCCTTAATCAAGTAATGGAGTGATAATGCAAAATCAAATTAATGATTATTTACATTATTTATTAGTTGAACGGGGCTTATCCGATAATTCAATTAAAAGTTACCAACAAGATTTAAAACAGTTTAAAACTTATTTAGAGACTCATCATTATGAAAGCTTTGCTAGTATTGATCAGTATACAATTTTAAGTTATTTGGAATTTGAAAAAAATGACGGGAAAGCGCGTAATTCAATTATTAGACTAGTCTCTACTTTGCGAAAATTTTTTCAATATTTGAAACGATTTAATCAAATTGACGAAAATCCAATGAACCGAATTGATACGCCTAAAAAGGGATCTCATTTACCAGCAGTGTTAAACGATAATGAGGTAGCAAAACTAATGAAAATTCCAGATGTCACTAATAAATATGGAATTCGGGACCGAACGATGCTCGAGGTTCTCTATGCGACTGGATTACGGGTTTCTGAATTAGTTAATTTAAAATTAGCTGACTTACATTTGGAAATGAATTTAATTCAAACCATTGGGAAAGGTGACAAAGAAAGAATTGTCCCTATCGATGATGTAGCCATTAACTGGCTAAATAAGTATCTTCAACAGGTTCGTCCCGTTTTGTTGAAAAAAAGAAGTTCAAAATACGTATTTTTAAATGCTCATGGGACCGGAATTAGTCGTCAAAGTGTTTGGAAAAAAATTAAAGGGTACGTTGCCGCTGCTGATATTCATAAAGCAGTTACTCCTCATACACTACGGCATACCTTTGCGACTCATTTATTAGAAAATGGTGCTGATTTACGGACCGTACAAGAGTTATTAGGCCATTCTGACATTTCAACTACCCAAATTTATACCCATGTCTCGCATGAGCACTTGAGAGCAGAATATCGTAAATATCATCCAAGAGCATAGGAGAAGGTTTATGTTATATCGATATCAAAAAGATTATGAAAAAATTGTGCTGGGGATTTTATCACTATCACAAGATCGAAGTAATCTAGAGTATTTAAAACAGGAAGTTGATTGGTATTGTACGACCGAAAATCGAAATCTTTTCATTTGGAAAGATCAGTTTAATAATTGGGCTGGAGTAATCGGGATTGAAGAAAAGCAGGGTTTTATTTTATTACGACGGATTACTTTAACACCTGATGTGAATACCATGTTTAATATTTTTCATGTTTTAGATAATTTACAAAAAATTTATCCTGATAAACAAATTATCGGAACCTTGACGAATAAAAATATTATTACTAAATGGGAGCGCAATAATGAACAACGATGAAATTAAAATTCATCTGAATGATTTTGATGGCCCTTTAGAACTTTTACTCCATTTGATTAAACAAGCCAAGATGGATATTTATGATATTGATATCAAGGATATTACTGCTCAGTACGTTGAATCATTACACAAAATGAAAACCTTAAACATTGAAATTGCGGGTGATTTTTTTGTAATGGCGGCTAATTTAATGAAGATTAAGTCACAAATGTTGTTAGCCGAAGAAACTGAGCAAGAAATTGAAGAAGATCCAAGAGAAGACTTAGTTACGCAATTAATTGAGTATAAAAAATATAAACGTGCAGCAGCAATTTTGAAACAAAAGGAACGCGAAAGAAATCAACTTCATTCACGCAGCGTTTATCTTAATCGAAATGAAATATCGATTAAAAACGATGAATTTCAAATTAATTTATTGAAAGATGCTTGGAAAAAGTTGATGAGAAGACAAGCTTTGAAACAAACTAGTCCAGCAGAAAAAATTGATGAATGGGATTATGAAATTCCAAATCAAATGGAAATAATCAAACATAAACTTAGCAATAATCAAAAACATGAAATTAAATTTTTAGATTTATTTGATAATGATGCACCACTGGAGGAGTTAATTACTGATTTTTTAGCTTTGTTGACATTAGTTAAACAAAAAAATGTGGTAGTTATGCAAACGAATCTGACTGATGACATTATAATAAAGGGTGTTTAAGCAATGTTAATTAAAGAAATTGAGGCCTTAATTTATGTTTCAGGAGATAAGGGCATTTCATTAAAAAAATTAGAAGAATTGACAAAAGCGCCTAAAGCGGCCATTCGCGAAAACGTGCTCAAGTTACAAAAAGAATATGAAACACGCCAGTCGGCACTAAAAATTACGCAAACGGGAAACTTTTTTCAACTAGTCACTAAGCGTGAATACAATCCTTTAATTCAAAAGTATACAAAAACAGATGAAAATTTGTTAAGTCAAGCAGCTCTAGAGACCTTAACGATTATTGCGTACAAACAACCTTTGACTAGAATTATGGTCGATGAAGTTCGTGGAATTAATAGTTCCGTTTCAATTCGAAACTTATTAAACCTAGGTCTCATAATGGTAAAGGGTAAAGCGGATGAACCAGGAACACCGTCATTGTATGGTACTACTGATTTATTTTTAAAGGCGTTTGGGTTGAATGAACTTGATCAATTACCAGAATTAAAAGAAAATGAAACATTTAGTCAAAACAAAGAGGAAATTTTTAACCAAAAGATTGGTTTATTAGAAAATGAGGTAAGTAATGAGTGATAGATTACAAAAAGTAATGGCACATGCAGGGGTTGCATCTCGTCGAGCTTGTGAAAAGTTAATTGAAACCGGACATGTTCGGGTAAATGGTAAGGTAGTCAATACTTTAGGCGTAAAAGTTAACGCTAATGATCAGATTGAAGTTGATCATACCCCCATCAAACGGGAAGAATTAGTTTATTTTGTCTTAAATAAACCTCGGGGAATCATTACATCATCAGACGACGAAAAAGACCGAAAAACCGTCCTAGACTTTTTTAAACATAAAGTTTCCGAAAGAATTTATCCAGTTGGTCGGTTAGATTATGATACTAGTGGAGTTTTATTGATGACGAACGATGGTTCATTAGACTTCAAATTGACGCATCCCAAACATCAAGTTGATAAAGTATACGTAGCAAAAGTCGATGGAATTCCTGATGAAAAAGATCTGAACCAACTTCGTAAAGGAGTTAGATTGGAACGGAACTTGAAGAGTGCTCCCACCGAAGCTAAAGTGATTAAAAAAGTCGGTGAAGAAGGGGGAAATTCACTAGTTGAATTAACTATCCATGAAGGACGAAATCATGAGGTTAAAAAAATGATGAGTTCAATTGGCCATCCAGTTGAAAAATTAAAACGAATTTCGTTTGCCGGAATTACGCTTGATAATTTAGAAGTTGGTAAATGGCGTCCTTTAAGAAAACGAGAAATTAGAGATTTGTTTGAACTAGTAGATGATTAAGAAATGAGCTGATAGATGTAATGAAGCTTAATGAAGAAGTCGCGTTATTTTTACTAGATTCCCAGCAGCCTAGAAGAAAAAGACTATTAGAAAATTTACTAGCTGGTAAAAAAACGGTTGCTACTATTTATTGGGCTTTAAGGTATCAGCTTCTGGGTTATTTAGGCATGGGACGTTATCTTGGAGTAGTTAAATTAAATTTTAGAGTTTTAGAGAAAAAACAGCTAGTGAAACTCGATGATAATCAAGCTTATGTGTTAACTGAGCAAGGAATAGGGTTAAAAAATGAAATTTTAAACCATTATTCGAATTTTAAGTGGCAACGTAATTTTCAAACAGTTAATTTTATGCGCTTTAAAAATCGGTTACTACTGTTTATTCAAGTCATTTCAGAATATCAACATCAGCAACGGAATTACTATCCAGTTAATGTTCCAGACAGTGAAATGGGTTTTGTGAAGTATTATTTTAAAATGATTGATAAAACAAGCATTAGTAATAATTTGAAAAATGAATTATTAGAATTTTTTTCTGGGCTTAAAAACGATCAGCTTGCTAATCTTTTTGCAAATGAACTAGTTGGTTTTCAAAATAATGGAAAGGCTTTGTTTCAAATTGCAAGCGATGAGCATGAATCACTAATTGAGGTATATTTAAGTGATTTGGAAGTTATTAGTAATTTAATCGATTTTGTTAAGCATAAAGAAAATTCCGTTATTTTACCGTTATTAGAGGGGTTACAACACGCTGCAATTAGCGAAAGTGCTCTTTTGACTTTAAAACAATATTTGATTAGTCATGACTTAAATAAAGTTGCTCAAAATCGTCGATTAAAAGAATCAACGATTTTCGAACATTTTTTAGAGCTAGCAATTTATTTTCCAATTAATAAGTTTCCGTACTCTGATTTTATTGAACAATCACAAATTGATGCTTTAAAACAGGAGTTAGGTAGTAATATTGACAGTTGGAAATATGAGAGTTTAGCTGTGGCTACAAACTTATCTTTTTTTCAGTTTCGGCTCGTGGAAATCTATTTAACTAAAGTAGAAATGGGTGATTAAAATTAACGCTAATCAATTATTAAAACAACGATTTGGGTTTAATACTTTTCACCCTGGACAAGCAGAAACGCTTGAAGCTTTACAAGCGGGGGAAAATGTTTTAGCCATTTTACCCACTGGAGCAGGAAAAAGTTTAATTTATCAACTTTATAGTTACTTAATTAATCAACCAGTTGTGATTGTTTCGCCATTACTATCTTTAATGAATGATCAAGTCGAAAGAATTCGTTATCAAGGTTCATCACAAGTTGTAGCAATTAATTCCGAATATAATTGGCAAGAACGCCAAAAAATATTAGCGAACATCAAGCATTATCGATACATCTTTATTTCGCCTGAAATGTTAAATCAGCCCGATATAATTAAAAGTTTAGCAAGAATTAAGCTGGGACTGTTTGTGATTGATGAGGCACATTGTATTTCAAAGTGGGGAGTGGATTTTAGACCCGATTATTTAAGCTTGAAAAATAATTTAAAAAGACTAGGTAATCCTCAAACCTTAATGCTAACTGCTACAGCTTCGAAAAAAGTCCAAACTGATATTATAAAAAAGCTTGGTATCAGTCATTATGAAAGTGTGATTGAATCAGTCAACCGGCCGAACATTTTTTTAGGTGTCCATCAAACTGAAAACGAATTAGATAAGCAGGAATACTTGTTAGATACCTTATCAGAATTAAAGGGTCCAGGGATTGTTTATTTTTCGAGTAAGCGGATGGCCAATTTAATGGCTGATATGATTAATGCTAAAACTAAGCTGAAAGCAGCTCCTTATCATGCTGATTTAAGCAATGAGGATCGTTTTAAAATTCAACATCAGTTCATGGATAATGAACTAGATGTGATTTGTGCTACGAATGCTTTTGGGATGGGAATTGATAAATCAGATATTAAATTTGTCATTCATTATCATTTGCCCCAGGACCTAGAAAGTTACATGCAAGAAATTGGACGAGCGGGAAGAAACGGTCAACCTAGTATTGCAATTTTGCTTTATGCTACTGGTGACGAGCAAATTACACAGAATTTAATCGAAAATTCGCTTCCTACCGAGCGAGACTATAAAAATTATGTTAATCATAAGTATCAATACATTGAAGAACAAATAAAACGATTATTAGACTTTTATTTTCAACATGGTTATTCTGAAAATCAAATTAAACTAATTTTTAAGAATGAGACGACTCTGAAACTTAAAGAACTAGATAAACTGATTGATTACATTAATTGTGAAGGTTGTCGCAGAAAACTTTTGTTAGCCAATTTTGATGAAAAATTCGATGATCATACTGAGATTTGCTGTAACCTTAACCAAGCAAATATTAATCTAAAACCCTATGACTATCTAGTTGAGAAGCAAGCTAGAAAAGCAAACAATTGGAAAACTATTATTAATCAATTATTTTAAAAAGGTAAAATGATATAATTGGAATAAATATTGATTTGGAGGATAGAATTACATGGATAAAAACGAAGATAAAAAGCCTTGGGATGATACTTTTTCCGATGATCGTAATCAAGATGGAAACCTCTCTAGAGTTGAACTAAGAAAACAAAAGGGGAATTTCAAACTTATCTTAGCTGTTTTGATTTCAATTGTGGCTTTAATTGCTATTTTTTCATTAGCATTTGGCATGTCAAAACAAAGTAGTATCCAACAGAGTCAACCTAGTACTCAAAAAAAAGCTAAAAAGGTTACTAAACCTAAGCATAATCATAAGACTGACAAGCAAAAACATAACGAATCCAAAGTATCTGCTACTAAAGATGATAATCAGCAAACTAGTGATTCAAGCACTTCGCAAACTTCATCAGAAGATTCAAACCAAAGTTCAACTGATGATGCTAAATATACGACGGTCAATCAAAGTGAAGGGATTTATCGCGTAGCTAAAAATGCAGGAATCAGTGTTAGTCAATTGCAAGCATTGAATGGATTGAATGACAACAGCGTGATTACCCCAGGACAAAGGCTAAGAATTAAATAAAAATTATAGGGATTGATAAAATGCACAAGAATGGATTACAAGTAGCGATTGATGGGCCAGCTTCGGCTGGAAAAAGTACAGTAGCTAAAATTGTAGCTAAAAAATTTAATTATATTTATGTTGATACGGGAGCCATGTACCGATCAATTACGTATAAAGCAATTCAAAATCACATTGATTTACATGATGAAACGAAGATTGTTGAATTGCTACATAAAACGAAAATTACCTTTACTCCTGGTAATCCAGTTCAACATGTTTTTGTTGACGGTGAAGAAGTAACCGAAAAAATTAGATCTGAAGAAGTTACTAATAATGTTTCGACAGTTGCAGCATTACCATCAATCCGGCACGATTTAGTTAAACGCCAACAAGAAATTGCCAAAGATGGTGGTGTGATTATGGATGGACGTGATATTGGAACCACCGTACTTCCTGATGCTGATTTAAAAATATTCTTAATTGCTAGTGTAGAAGAACGCGCAGAACGTCGCTATTTAGAGAATCAAAAAAAGGGAATTAAGGTTAGTCTAGTAGAACTGAAAAAAGAAATTGAAGTCCGTGATTATAAAGACTCACATCGAAAAGTTTCACCATTAAAGAAATCAGCTGATGCAATTGAAATCGATACGACATCACTATCAATTGATCAAGTAGCGGATAAAATTTCGGCCTTAATCAAAGCTAAAATCCAAAAACAAAAAAATAATTAGGCTAACAGTGTTATTTTACTGGTATTTTGTGGCTATATAAGATAAAATGATAGTAGAGTAGTTTCAAGGAGGAAATGTTTGATGAGTGAAAATGAAAACAAACAATTATTAGATGCACTTGATAATATTAAAGAAGTTAATGTAGGTGACGTTGTTACTGGTGAAATTTTAGCAGTTGATAACGATTTACAATTAATGGTAGGGATTGATGGCGCCGGTGTTGAAGGTGTTATCCCAAGTAAAGAAGTATCTGCTACCATGGAAGACAAACCAACTGATAAATACAAAGTTGGAGACAGCGTTAAAGTTGTCGTAATCTCAAAAATCGGTGATGACAAAGAAGGTGGTAGTTACCTTCTTTCAATCCGTCGTCTCGAAGCACTTAAAGTTTGGGATGAAATTAAAGAAAAAGCTGATAAAGGTGAAAACATTAATGTTAAAGTTACCCGTCCAGTACGTGGTGGTTTAGTAGTTAATGCTGATGGTGTTCGTGGATTTATCCCAGCATCAATGATCACTGATCATTTTGTTAGTGATTTAAACCAATACAAAGGTGCAGAATTAGAAGTTAAGATTGTTGAAGTTGTTCCTGAAGATAATCGTTTAATTCTTTCACATCGTGCTGTTGCTGAAAAAGATCGTAAAGAAGCAAGAGAAAAAATCATGGGTAACCTTGAAGTTGGCGATGTTGTTGAAGGTAAAGTTGCTCGTTTAACTAACTTTGGTGCTTTTGTTGACCTTGGTGGAATCGATGGATTAGTTCACGTTTCTGAAATTTCTTACGATCACGTAAGCAAACCAAGTGATGTACTTAAAGTTGGTGAAGATGTTAAAGTTAAGGTTCTTGCAATTGAACCAGAACGTGACCGTATCTCACTATCAATCAAACAATTACAACCAGGTCCTTGGGACGATATCGAAGAAAAAGCTGCCGTTGGTAGTGTATTAGACGGAACTGTTAAACGTCTTGTTGACTTTGGTGCATTCGTTGAAGTTTTCCCAGGTGTTGAAGGATTAGTTCACATCTCACAAATTTCACACAAGCATATTGACAAGCCAAGCGATGTACTTAAATCTGGTGAAAAGATTCAAGTTAAAGTTCTTTCAGTTGATCCTGAAGAACACCGTTTAGCTTTATCAATGAAAGCCTTGGAAGAAGCTCCTAAAGAAGAAAACAAGAAGGCTCCTAAAAAGAATGTAGATGATAACTCAACTACAAATGCTCCTGAAGAAGAAAGTGGTTTTACTTTAGGTGATATTTTAGGAAAAGACATTGATAACGATTCAGAAGAATAGTTTTTCATAAAAAAATCCTTCATTAATTTGAGGGATTTTTTTATTTTAGAAGGAGAGGTGAATAATATGGTACAACCTACTGTTGCAATTGTTGGACGACCAAACGTTGGTAAATCAACAATTTTCAATCGAATTGCAGGGGAAAGAATTTCGATTGTCGAAGATACTCCTGGCGTTACTAGAGATCGAATTTATTCTCATGGAGAATGGTTAGGACATAATTTCAATTTAATCGATACCGGGGGGATTGAAGTATCTGATCAACCCTTTATCAAACAAATTACAGCTCAAGCAGAAATTGCGATTGATGAAGCTGATGTCATAATCTTTATGGTAAATGGTAAGCAAGGAATTACTGATGCCGATGAACGGGTTGCACAAATTCTATATCGTTCAAATAAACCGGTTGTTTTAGCCGTTAATAAAATTGATAATTTTGAAAGTCGTGCTGATATTTATGACTTTTATTCATTAGGCTTTGGTGATCCATATCCAATTTCTGGAGCACATGGTCTTGGTTTAGGTGATATGTTGGATGAAGTGATTAAAAACTTCCCTGAAGCACCGGAAGAAGAACCTGATGATAGTATTCGCTTCAGTCTAATTGGACGTCCTAATGTTGGTAAATCTTCATTAGTAAATGCCTTTTTAGGTGATAACCGAGTAATTGTTTCTGACGTTGCGGGAACGACACGTGATGCAATTGATTCTAAGTTTGTTCATGACGGACAAGAATTTACGATTGTTGACACGGCTGGAATTAGAAAACGTGGTAAAGTTTACGAAAAGACCGAAAAATATAGTGTAATGCGCGCAATGAAGGCCATTGATGAAAGTGATGTAGTTTTAGTTGTCCTTAACGCTGAAGAAGGAATTAGGGAACAAGATAAACGAGTGGCTGGTTACGCTCATGAAGCTGGACGAGGGGTAATTATTGTTGTTAACAAATGGGATGCCCTTAAAAAGGATAATCATAGTCAACAACAATTTGAAGCTGCGATTCGCGCTGAATTTCAATATCTCGCTTATGCGCCAATTATCTTTGTTTCAGCAAAAACAAAACAACGTTTGGCTCAATTACCTGATTTAATTGAACAAGTTAATACAAATCATAAGAAACGGATTAGTTCATCCGCTCTTAACGAAGTTATTATGGATGCTGTGGCAATTACCCCAACGCCAACCATTAAAACTCGGAAACTTAGAATTTATTATGCTACTCAAGTGGCAACTCAACCACCAGCAATTGTTCTATTTGTTAATGATCCCGAGTTATTACATTTTTCATATCGTCGATACCTTGAAAATCAAATTCGAAAGAATTTTGACTTCACAGGTACGCCAATTAGAATAATTCCTAGAAGTCGTAAATAAGTTTATCTTAAAATTAAAAAATCAGAATTGTTGAAATAATTCACTGAAATAGCGTTGCAATCGTATTTTTGGTATGATATCTTTAAGTACGAGATAGTCTTTCGATTATTTCCATAGTTCCGATACATAGTTTTAGGAGCTTATAAGTTGATGTTCATCTGAACATTTATCAGGAGGTGAATCACTCATGGCCAACAAAGCAGAATTAGTAGATGATGTTGCAAAAACAACTGGTTTAACTAAAAAGGATGCTACTGCAGCTTTAGATGCTGTATTTGAAGCAATCCAAGATCAACTTGCTAAAGGCGAACGTGTTCAATTAATCGGTTTTGGTAGTTTCGAAGTACGCCAACGTGCTGCCCGTAAAGGACGTAACCCACAAACTGGTAAGGAAATTGAAATCCCTGCAAGTAAAGTACCTGCCTTTAAACCTGGTAAAGCTTTAAAGGATGCTGTTAAATAATTTGACAGTTAAAACCGGTTCGCTTAAGCGAGCTGGTTTTTTTATTAGAAAAGAGGATCTTTGATGAGTAATTCAGAAAAAGCACTAGAAGCCTTACAAAATAATGATTTAACGGCCTATCAAACCCATTTAAACAATGCAATGGAACAAGATAATGACGATTTACTCTTTTCCTTAGCAGAAGAGCTCTATTCATTGGGCTTTTCTGATGATGCTTTAAAAATCTATCGTCAATTATTAAAAAAATATCCTGATGAAGATGAAATTAGAACCTATATTGCGGATATCTTAATTGCCAATGATGATACTGATGGAGCTTTAGCGGTATTAAACGAAATTAAACCTGACTCAAGTTATTATATTAATGCTTTAATGGTAGAGGCTGATTTATATCAAACGCAAGATTTGTTTGTAGTAAGTGAGCATAAGCTTTTAGAAGCGGAAAAGCTAGCTCCTGATGAACCAATCGTAAAATTTGCTTTAGCGGAACTTTATTATTCAGAAGGTAAGTACGAAAGTGCCATTAAAATTTACCTTAATTTGATTAAGCAAGGACAATTATCGATTTCAAATGTTAATTTAGTTGAGCGTCTAGGGGTATCATACGCACATGTCGGAAATTTTGAAAATGCGATTGGCTACCTAGAACAAATTAAACCAATTGATATGACCCCGGATGTATTATTTGAAACTGGTTTTACTTATTTACAATTAGGCAATTATGCAAAGGCAATTGAATTATTTGAAATGTTACGAGATACTGATAATCAATATGCTTCTCTCTATATTTATTTAGGGGAAGCCTTTGAAAAAGATGATAAGCCAGATGACGCTTTAAGAACCTATCAAGAAGGCTTAGGGGTTGATGAGTATAACGTTACTTTATACCTTAAAGCAGCTGATATCGCAGCTAAATTAGGTAAAATGGATCTAACTACGCAATATCTAGAAAAAGGTAATCAAGTTAACCCAGATAATATGGAAGTAGTCACTAAGTTGTCGGAAATTTATGTTAAAAATGGTGATTTTGAAAAAGATGTTGATTTCTTATCATCTTATTTAGCAGATAATAATTTAGTCCCACAATTATACTGGGATTTAGCAATTTCTTATGATCACTTAGATGATTTCAAGCAAGCAAATGAAAATTATCAAAAAGCAGCCATTGATTTAAAAGATAATCCTGACTTTTTGAAAAATTATATTTTCTTTTTACGGGAAAATGGTAACGTTAATGAAACAATTACTTTGTTAAAGCAATACGTTAAATTAGTTCCAGATGATGACGAAATGGTTTACATGTTGGATGATTTAGAAGCTAAATAAACTAGAAGAACAGCCTGAATCTTAATTTTAGGTTGTTTTTTTAAGGTATAATAACTTTAATAGACTAATGAAAGAGGGAGATAAAATGAAAATCGAAAACTTACCGTCAGAATTTATTGATGCTCGAAAAGTCCTTCAAGTAATTGAGCAAAATGGATTTGAAGCTTATTTTGTGGGGGGAAGTGTACGTGACACTTTATTGAACTTACCAATTCATGATGTCGACATGGCAACCTCTGCTTATCCAGCAGAAATCAAGAAAATCTTTAAACGAACGATTGATACTGGAATTGAGCATGGGACGGTAACCGTGATGTTTGATCATCAGGGTTTTGAAATTACCACGTTTAGAACCGAAAGTGGCTATCAAGACTTTCGGCGGCCTGATAAAGTAACTTTTATTCGCTCTTTAAAAGAAGATTTAAAACGTCGTGATTTTACGATTAATGCGTTTGCCATGAAAGAAAATGGTGAGGTAATTGATTTGTTTAACGGGAGGGACGATTTAAACCATCATTTGATTCGCGCGGTGGGTGATGCTAATCAACGCTTTAACGAAGATGCGCTACGGATGATGCGGGCGGTTCGCTTCGGTAGTCAATTAAATTTTGAAATCGAAGCTGAAACTTTTGCTGCAATTCAGGTCAATTGTCACTTACTTGAAAAAATTGCCATTGAACGCATTAACGTGGAATTTATTAAAATGATGTTAGGCCTTTCTCCCTCACGAGGATTGCAAGAAATTTTAGGAACCGGTTTGTTCAAATATGTTCCTTTTTTTAATGATTATCTTCCAGAATTAAAGCAGCTTTCCAAGTTAGATTTGAGTAATCATTTAACTAACGAAACTCAAGTTTGGTCATTGTTAGCAAACGAACTAAATTTAGATCAAGCGCAAATTAGAAAAATGATGAAAGCTTGGAAATGTTCTAATAAGATGATTGATGATGTTTTACAAGTGGTTCGAGGAATTGAGATGTTACAGTCCAATCAATTACTACCTTTAGTCATCTATCAAATTGGCCTAGAAAACTTGTTGAATGCTAACCAAGTGATGGAAATTTATGATAAAGCGCAACCGGTCCCAGCTTTAAAAGCAGCTTTTGAAAAGTTACCAATTAAACAAAAAAACGACTTAGAAATAAACGGGGGAATTTTAATTAAAAATGGATTTAAACCCGGTCCCCAGTTAGGAAAACTACTCTCTGAGTTAGAATTAATTGTAATTAATGGTAAAATCGATAATAATCAAGCAACATTAATTAAACAAGCACAAACATTGGCAAACGAAGATTGAGGCAAATATGGTAGAAACTTTAAGAGCAGACAAATTAACAAAGACTTACGGTGAAAAGGTTCTTTTTAAGGACCTTGATTTTATTATTAACGAAAATGATCGAATTGGGTTAATTGGAACTAATGGAAGTGGGAAGTCGTCCTTGCTTAATGCAATTGCGGGGACTGACCATGATTTTACCGGTAACATCATTACATCCAAGGCCTATCGGATTGGTTATTTACAACAACAACCTGATTTACGCGAAGATTTAACGGTGATGGAATCTGTTTTTGCGGGAAATCAAAAGGTATTTAAGGTTATTAGACATTATGAAGATGCTTTGAATGACTATTCCAATCATCCAGATAACCAAGAATTTGAACGTCGTTACCTAGCTGCTGAAGCTAAAATGAACGAAGATGATGCTTGGAATACGGAAAGCCGCGTTAAAACCATTTTGACGCAGTTAAAGATTGTGGACATGGATCAAAAGATCGGCTCAATGTCTGGTGGACAACAAAAACGGGTCGGATTAGCGCAAGTATTAATTCAATCACCTGATTTATTGTTACTTGATGAACCAACCAACCATTTAGACTTTGATTCAATTGAATGGCTTGAACAATATTTAGCTAAGTATAAAGGTTCATTGATTGTGGTTACTCATGATCGGTATTTCTTAGATCAAGTGTCTAATCATATTTGGGAATTATCTTTTGGTGGATTGTACGAATATCCAGGTAATTATCAAGCTTATGTAGGTAAAAAAGCAGAATTAGTGGATGAACAATTAGCGGCTAGTCATAAAGAGCAACAATTGTATAAACAAGAACTTAAGTGGATGAAGACTGGTGCTAAAGCGCGCTCAACTAAGCAAAATGCCAGAATTGAGCGATTTAACCAACTTGAAGATAAAGTTAAAGATGGTACCCCAATTGAAGGTGAACTTGATATTGCCATGGGGCAACAACGACTAGGTAAAAAAGTCATTGAAATTAATCATGTTGATCTTGAAATTGCTAATAAACCAATTTTGCGCGACTTTAGTTTGTTAATTCAAAATGGACAACGGATTGGAATCAGTGGGGAAAATGGAGCCGGGAAGTCTTCGCTTTTGAACGCGATTGCTGGTCTTTTACCAATTCAAGCTGGCTCAATTGAAATTGGTGAGACGGTTAAAATGGCCTATTACACGCAACAAATGGAACCCATTCCAGAAGACAAACGGGTTATCAGTTATTTAACGGATATTGGGCAAAACGTAGTTGATGCGGATGGGAATAAAATTAGTGTTACGAACTTACTAGAACAATTTTTATTTCCTAAATTTATGCATGGAACTTTAATTCGAAAGCTTTCTGGTGGTGAGAAACGCCGACTTTATTTGTTAAAACTATTAATGGAACAGCCAAACGTGTTACTTTTAGATGAACCAACGAATAACCTTGATATTGCTACTCTAACGGTCTTAGAAGATTACATTAAGCACTTCAATGGAACCACGATTACGGTTTCTCATGATCGGTACTTCCTTAATAAAGTGGCTGATCGTCTTTTGATTTTTGAAGGAAATACAAAGATTGAAAGATATGATGGCGTTTTTACTGATTATTTAAGCAGTAAAAAGGATAAAAAAGTTCATCATGAGACGAAAGCTAAGTCAGATAAGCAAGTTGAAACTGAAGGTCAGCCTACGGAAAAGAAGGCCAAAACTAAGTTAACCTACGCCGAAAAAATTGAATTTGATGGCATTGAAGCTAAAATCGAAAAAAACGAACATGAAATTGAACAAGTTACTGAAGAAATGCAACATAATGGCGAAGATTATAATAAATTAGCTGAATTACAACGTAAATTGGATGAATTGAACCAGGAATCTGATGATTTAGTTTCACGTTGGGAATATTTAAGCGAATTCGCTGAATAATAACTAGGAGAATTTTTTAATGTTAGAAGATGCATATTTAAATTTAGCAAGATTTGTGTTAGAAAACGGACATAAGAAAGAAGATCGAACGGGAACTGGGACGATTAGTTATTTTGGGCAACAAATGAGATTTGATTTATCAAAGGGTTTTCCCTTGTTAACCACTAAAAGCGTTCCGTTTAGATTAATTAAAAGCGAGTTATTGTGGTTCCTAAGAGGTGACACTAACATTGCTTACTTATTGAAAAATAATAACCATATTTGGGATGAATGGGCTTTTGAACGCTGGGTTAATTCAGCTGAATATACTGGACCTGATATGACGGACTTTGGTTTGAGAGCGCAAAAAGACCCGGAATTTAAAAAACAGTATTTAGCCCAAAAAGCTTTATTTTGCCAAATGATTCTTGAAGATGAAGAATTTGCCAAAAAGTTTGGTGATTTAGGCCTTGTTTATGGTAGCCAGTGGCGAAAATGGAAAACGAGTACTGGTGAAACCATTGATCAAATTAAAAAGGTAATTGAAACAATTAAAACAAATCCTGATTCACGACGGATGATTGTCTCAGCTTGGAATCCAGAGGATGTTGATGATATGGCTTTGCCACCTTGTCATACGATGTTCCAGTTCTATGTCAATGACGGTAAATTAAGTTGTCAATTATACCAACGTAGCGCTGATATTTTCTTGGGAGTGCCATTTAACATCGCTAGTTATGCCTTATTAACTAGTTTAATTGCCAAAGAATGCGGACTTGAACCAGGTGATTTTGTGCATACGTTAGGTGATGCTCACATTTATTTAAATCACGTTGATCAAATTAAAGAACAGCTTACGAGAACACCATACAAAGCGCCTAAATTATGGCTTAACCCGGAAAAAGAAAGTATTTTTGATTACGATATGGATGATATTAAAGTAGAAGACTATCAGCATCATAGTTCCATTAAAGGTGCCGTTGCAGTTTAATAAGGAGTTAATATGTTAGCATTTATTTGGGCAGAAGCTGCCAACCAAGTAATCGGTAAAGATGGAAATCTTCCATGGCACATTGCGGATGATATGGCTTTTTTTAAGGAAACTACAATTAATCATCAAATTATTTCGGGCTATACCACGTTTAAAAGTTTTGGTCGGCCATTACCCAAGCGAAAAAATATAGTTCTAACCCATCGGGCTGCCACAGAATTTCCTGATAACGTCACCGTTTTTAATTCAACAGATGAGCTTTTGCGTTATACAAATAAATTTCCCGATGAAATGATTTTTGTAGTCGGTGGTAGATCAATTTATCAGGAACTTTTGCCTTATACCGATTATTTGTATCGTACAAAAATCGATAAAGATGTGGTCGGTGATACTAAAATAATTGATATTAATTATGATGATTTTAAATTAATTAAAGAAATTCCCGGAGCCAAAAATCCTGAATTTCCGCATCATTTTGAAATCTATCAACGAAAAGCTAAGTAAGAGGATTACTCATGAGAAAAAGCTTTTACGAATATTTAATGACTGAGAGAAATCCGAATAGTTATGATGAAGTTGCGCAATTTGCGAATAATGCTTTTTTCGATACGCAATTTCCAAAACACGAAGATGATTTTGAAATCATTTCAAAATACCTTGAAGAAAATACCGGATATTTACCAAGCATGACAATTTTTGATGAAGCATGGCAAAAATATTTAGCTTATTTAGATTAAGGGAGAAATTATGAAAAGTAATATTCAATGGTTTCCAGGACATATGGCCAAAGCAATTCGCCAATTTGAAGAAAATATCAAACTAGTTGATATTGTTTTTGAACTAGTGGATGCTCGGATTCCATATACTTCAATTAACCCAGAAGTAAAGAGAATTAGTCGTGATAAACCACGCTTAATGATTCTGACGAAGGCTGATTTAGCTGACCCAGTCATGACTAAAAAATGGATTGCCTACTTCAAGTCACAAGGAATTAGAGCAATTGCAGTTGACTCAAAGGTTAATGGTGTGCGAAAAAAGATTGAAACCATTGCGGATGGAATTTTAAAGGATTATTTAGATTCCAAGGCAGAAAAAGGCTATGACCGTAAGGCTTTAAAAGCCATCTGTGTGGGAGTTCCGAACGTTGGAAAATCAACTTTACTAAATCAATTAGTTAGTAAGCGGGCAGCTCAAGTGGGGAATCGTCCCGGAGTTACGAAAGGCCAACAATGGCTAACTTCCAATGGTAAGTTAGTTTTATTGGATACCCCTGGAATTTTATGGCCTAAGTTCCAATCGCAAGAAATTGCTGAAAAATTGGCCTTAACTGGTGCAATTCGGGAAAGTTCATTTCATAGTGATGACGTCGCGCTCTTTGCGTTAGAATTTTTCAAACAAACTCATCGTGATGAGTTAATGAAACGTTATCATTTAAATGAAACTGATTTTGAATTAAGTAATCCTGATTTATTGCTTAAAATCACTGAGAATTTGGGAATGCGCGACGACTACGAACGGGCTTCAGAAAGAATTATTAATGATGTCAGAAAAGGTAAGCTAGGGCGGTATACGTTGGATTCCCCTGATGAAATTGAAACTGAAGGTGAATAACCTTGAATATCAAAGAGATTAAAGCTTCATTTATGCGAGTTCATGACCTTCATGACCCGCTTTTTGCGTTGTATCAAGATGATGAGCGTAAGGGTGTTCAAAAGTTGATTAAGCAGACGCAGAAAAGAATTTCACACCAAACAGAGTTGGAAACGGCGTTCGCTAAAAGATTTGAAATTGAAAATAAATTTTGGAAGCAGGGATTGAACCAGATTGCCGGTATTGACGAAGTTGGTCGGGGTCCCTTAGCAGGTCCAGTTGTGGCAGCTGCGGTAATTCTACCGCATGATTTTAAGCTACTTGAAGTAAATGATTCCAAGCAATTGACTGATCAAAAGCGGCGTGAATTGGTGAAGTTAATTAAGGAACAAGCAATTAGTTATGCGTATGCAATTATTGATAATCATGTGATTGATGAGATTAATATCTATCAAGCAACCCGCATTGCGATGAAGCAGGCCGTTGAATCTTTAGACGTTAAACCGCAACAATTGTTAATTGATGCAATGGATGTTGATTTACCGATTCCCCAATTAAAATTAATTAAAGGTGATGCTAAATCAAATTCAATCGCGGCCGCTAGTATTTTAGCTAAAGTGACTCGTGATGATTTGATGATGAGGTACCACCAACAATATCCTGAGTATGACTTTTGCCATAATGACGGTTATGGAACGTCAAAACACCTCGCCGCTTTAAAAACCTATGGAGCCACTCAAATTCATCGAATAACTTTTGCCCCAGTTAAGGATTTAACCGGAAAATAAGCCAATTACGTATCTATCTAAAAATGGAGCGTGTTTGGTAATGGATAAAAGAAGTTTGTTATTGAGAATTAAATTATGTCCGGGAATTGGATTAAAGGGTGAGAACTTAGCCTATCAATGGCTACAAAATGAAGATATTAGTAAGTTGGATATTGAAGAAGTTCAAGCGATGATTATTAATTTACTCAGAGATCAGCATTTAAATTATCAAAAGTTTGCGGTTTCTTTTTTAAGTCGAGAAATTAATATTATGGTGACAAATACGATGCGGCGCCAATGGATTACAATCTTTGATGATGTTTATCCACAACAATTAAAAGAAATGTATTTACCCCCAATTATCTTATTTTATGCTGGGAATTTAGCTTTATTGCGAGAAGCTAATCTTTTAGGAGTCGTAGGGTCACGAAAATGTTCTAAATATGCCGTTCAAGCAATGAAAAAAATTTTTAGCCAAACGGTAATTAGTCACTATGTAATTGTCTCTGGATTAGCTGAAGGAGTTGATACCCTAGGTCATCAGATTGCTTTAGCTAATCATGGAAAAACGATTGCCGTGCTAGGAACGGGATTAGACTGTTTTTATCCCCGGAGCAACCAAACCATTCAATTAGATTTAATGAAAAACAACTTAGTTTTGAGTGAGTATAATTATGGAGTGGGCCCACGTAAACATCATTTTGTCGAACGAAATCGAATTATTGCAGGATTATCGCAAAAACTATTGGTGGTGGAAGCCCGGCTTAAATCAGGTTCGTTAATTACTGCCAGTTTGGCATTACAAAATAATCGTGATATTTTAGCGGTACCTGGTAATGTAAATAGCCATTATTCTGCCGGTTCAAACGAGTTGATTGCGGCTGGTTGTCAACCGTGCCTCGATGAAAGGGACGTTTTAGGGCGCATTGTTATTTGACACCATAAAAAAACTGCAATATGATGATTTAGAAATTCAAATCCAAAAAATAAATTATAATATGTAGAAAAAATAAATGAGGGATATAGTTAATGGCCACTAGTACGACTAGTAAAAAGAAAACAACTAAGCGAAAAAAACGTGCCACCAATAAAAAACTAGTGATTGTTGAATCACCAGCTAAAGCAAAAACCATCAGTAAGTACTTAGGGAGAACCTATACGGTGGTAGCAAGTAAAGGTCACATTCGTGATTTACCGAAGAGTCGAATGGGAATTGATATTCCGGATGAGTTTAAACCTGACTATATTTCGATTCGTGGAAAAGGTGACACGATTAAAATGTTAAAAGCCGAGGCGAAGAAGGCTAAAGAAGTCTTTCTTGCTTCTGATCCTGATCGTGAGGGTGAAGCAATTGCCTGGCACGTTGCCCACGTGCTTAATTTAGACGTTGAGGACAAAAATCGAGTTACGTTTAACGAAATCACGAAAGAAACCGTTAAAGACGCCTTTAAACATCCGCGGACCATTGATATGAACCTAGTTGATGCCCAACAAGCGCGAAGAATTATTGATCGATTGGTGGGTTATTCAATTTCACCAATTCTTTGGAAAAAAGTGAAGAAGGGTCTGAGTGCTGGACGAGTTCAATCAGTTGCATTGTGGATTATTATTCAACGGGAACGTGCTATTCAAGCGTTTAAGCCGGAAGAATACTGGTCAATTGATTCAATTTTCAAAAAGGGTCGTTCAAAGTTCAAGGCTTCATTTTATGGAGTAAATGGTAAAAAAGCCGATTTAGGGAATAATGATGACGTTCAAGCCATTTTAAAGAAGCTTGATTTAAAAGCCGAGTTTGAAATTGCGGATGTCAAAAAACGTGAAAAGAAACGGCAACCACCTCGTCCGTTTACCACTAGTACTTTACAACAAGATGCTAATAAAAAATTGCATTTTAAAACTGGTCGGACCATGATGGCTGCCCAACAACTATATGAAGGAATTAATGTTGGTAAAGATGGTAGCCAAGGTTTAATTACGTATATGCGGACTGATTCCACAAGAATTTCTGCCGGGGCAAAATTGGAAGCTGCTCAATTTATTCATGATGAATATGGTGCTGAGTACGCGATGAATCATCCGCGGAAGTTGAAACTTCCCGAAGGTGCTCAAGATGCTCATGAAGCAGTTCGTCCAACTTCGGTTATGCGAACTCCCAAGAGCATTGAAAAGTATCTTACTAAAGATCAATTTAAGCTATATAGTTTAATTTGGTCTCGGTTTGTAGCGAGTCAAATGACTCCAGCCATTGTTGATACGGAAACAGTTAAGGTAGTACAAAATGGAGTAGAGTACCGAGCTAATGGTTCAAAGCTTAATTTTGAAGGTTATTTAAAGGCCTATTCTGCCGGAAAAGAAAAAGATAACATTTTACCTGATCTTGAAGTTGGGGATCATGTTACCTTAGACAGTAATGTGCCTAATCAACATTTTACTCAGCCACCTGCACGTTATACAGAAGCAACGTTAATTAAGGCGCTGGAAGAAAATGGAGTTGGTCGTCCATCGACGTATTCTCCAACTTTAATGACAATTCAAAAACGTTATTACGTTAAACTTGATGCACGGCGGTTTGTACCGACTGAATTAGGTGAGATTGTTAATAAGTTAATCGAGGAATATTTCCCTGAAATTGTAAACGTTGACTTTACCGCTGATATTGAAGGTAAGCTTGATGATATTGAAGCTGCTAAACTTCGATGGGTCCAATTAGTCAGTGAATTTTATCAACCATTTTCTAAAGAGGTTAATTATGCCGAAAAAGAAATGGAAGACGTTCAAATTAAAGAACCCTTGGCTGGCTTTAACTGTGAGATCTGTGGTTCACCGATGGTCGTGAAAATGGGTAAATATGGTAAATTCTTTGCCTGTTCTCGTTTCCCTGATTGTCGGAATACCCAAACCATCGTTAAGGAAATTGGAGTAACTTGTCCTAAGTGTCATGAAGGCCAAGTTATTGAACGAAAAACGAAGAAAAATCGTTTATTCTACGGATGTTCCCGTTATCCTGACTGTGACTTCGTAACTTGGGATAAACCAATTGGTCGTGATTGTCCTAAATGTGGACACTTCTTAGTTAATAAGAAGGTCCGTGGCGGATGGCAAGTCGTTTGTCCGGAAGGCGATTACGAAGAAGATGTAATTAAATAACAAAAAAGACGGTTCTTTTAAGAACGGTCTTTTTTAACCAAATAGGTGATTTTAAATGAAACAAGCTAATCAAAAGTTAATTCAATTATTTATTAAGTATATTGTCAATGAGCGGCAGTATTCTGATAAAACGGCTCGAGCTTATCACGATGATTTAGTAGAGTTTACCAAATTCTTAGCCAATTCTGGAACTGAAAAGAATTTTAGTGAAATTGATAGTTTTGACGTAGAAATCTACTTAAGTCATCTACATGATTTTGGTGATATCAATAATACAATTGCACGTAAAATGTCATCCTTACGGTCCTTTTATAATTTTTTGGTTAACAATCAAATTGTCGAAGATAATCCCTTTGTCTATGTAAATATCAAGAAACACACAAATCATTTACCCCGTTTCTTTTATGATAAAGAATTAGATAAGTTATTTGAAACAGCTAAAACTGCTAGAAATCCCTTATTGGCTTATCGTAATACGGCTTTATTGGAAGTGTTGTATGGAACTGGGATCCGAGTTAGTGAGTGTGCTAATTTAATGTTAGATGATGTTGATTTGGACAATAATATGATGTTAGTCCTGGGAAAGGGTAATAAAGAGCGTTATATTCCCTTTGGAAATTATGCTAATCGAGCGATTAATGAATACCTGACTAAAAGTCGAAAAGTTTTAATGGAAAAATTTGATAAAAAACATCCGTATCTATTTGTTGATCAACATGGATCTCATATTACTAGTCGGGGCATTGAATATGCTTTAAATCAAATTATGAAAAGAAGTGGGTTAAATACTAGTATTCATCCGCACATGTTGCGGCATACGTTTGCTACCCAAATGTTAAATAATGGGGCTGATTTAAGAACCGTACAAGAATTATTGGGCCATGCTAATTTATCAACTACGCAAATTTATACCCACGTTACTAAGGAAAAATTATTAAAAAATTATCAACATTTTTTCAAAAGAAGTGCTGATGAAAATCCTGATTAAGATATTTTTAAATTTTCGGTTTTTTCTTTGCAAAGGCGCTTATCCATGGGAAAATAGAGTGATAGATAACTACTGGCAGGGAGAATGACATGATTGTATCACTACAAAATGAAAATTTAACAGTTAAACTTAATCAAGTCGGAGCTGAATTAATCTCCGTTAAGGATTCTAACGGCCTTGAATATATTTGGGAGGCTAATCCAAATCATTGGAAACGGCATGCCCCTATCTTATTCCCCATGGTTGGACGTTTAAAAAATGATGAATATGATTATGATGGGACTGTCTATACCATGTATCAACACGGCTTTGCCCGTGACAGTGAATTTGAAATTGTTACTGCAAGTGATGATGAGGTCGTCTTTTCATTGCAAGCGAATGCAAAGACTTTAGAAATTTATCCATTTAAGTTTGAATTATTGGTTACCTATACTTTGGTGGGAAAAACATTACAAGTTAGTATGTTGGTTATTAATCAAGATGAGCATTCCATGTACTTTTCAATTGGGGCTCATCCCGGTTTTAAAGTGCCACTCAGTCCTGATAAGGAAACTTATGATGATTATGAATTAACCATTAGTCCAGAAGCAGATTATCCAATCATTCAGCTAAACCAAAATGGTTTAACCACTACTAGTCAAGCAAATCTTAATGTCAATGGAAAGCCCATCATGGTTAGTCACGAATTATTTAAAAATGATGCTAAAATTTTTGATGTTCAAGCCCATGCCCAAACGACAATCGCCCTTAAATCAAAGAAATCGCAACATGGGGTAGCAGTTACGGCTTATAATAATCAGTACTTTGGGGTTTGGTCAACTTACCCACTGCAATCAAATTTTGTTTGTATTGAACCCTGGTGGGGAATTGCGGACTCCGAAAATAGTACGGGCTTTATTAAAAATAAGAATGATATTAGCCGATTACGTTGTGGGGAAGATTTTATGGCAAAATTTGATATTAAATTTTTCTAAAATAAAAAGACTTTCACAGGAAAGTCTTTTTATTATTTGATTGATTTTTTGATATATTTTAAATACCAGTAATACAAGCCAAACGGAACTAAATTTTCGTCTCCGTGAATAATTTTTACGATATTTTTTCGATGGCGATAAGTTGTAAAACAAGTTAACCCAAAAGCAATTAAGGTTAGAGCCATGTCATGGGTACAAAAAGAAACAAAGGTAATCATGGTAAAGCTAATGATGCTACCGAGGCTCACCATGCTAGTAATCATGATACAAAGTCCTAATACAATCGTGGCAATTAAGAAAAAACGGGGATTGTAGGCTAGCAACATGCCAGCACTAGTAGCAACGGCTTTCCCCCCTTTGAAATGGTCAAAGATGGAGTAAGTGTGGCCTAAGACAGCTGCTACTCCAAAAATCAAAGGGTACCAAGAGGATATTCCGCAATTCATTGGGATCCAGGTTGCGATAAATCCCTTGCCAATGTCCATGAATAGGACAATCGTGCCAGCAACTGGGCCTAAAACTCGGTAAGTATTTGTAGTTCCAATGTTTTTCGAACCATGTTTTCTAACATCAACGTGAAAAAAAGTTTTACCGACCCAAACGCCACTTGGAATTGAGCCTAATAAATAAGCAATCAATAAAAGAACAATTATTTTAATCATTTTTCCTCCAAAGATTTAATGTCAACAAACATAATTTTATCATTATTTTTCTAAATCCGACAGATTATGAAGATAAAATCACTGATTATGACTTGATTTGCAATACATGCTAAATAAGTTATTATAAAATACAGACGAAAAGGAGTTTTCTGCATATGACGAAATTAAACAATTCAGATAATTATGATGCTTCTTCAATTCAAGTTCTTCATGGATTAGAAGCGGTTCGTAAGCGACCAGGGATGTACATTGGTTCTACTGATGGAAAAGGGTTACACCATCTAGTTTACGAAATTGTTGATAATGCTGTTGATGAAGCAATCGCAGGTTACGGAAAAGAAATAAATGTAACAATTCATAAAGATGACAGTATCACGGTAGTCGATCATGGTCGTGGAATGCCAGTTGGAATGCATGCCTCTGGGAAACCCACTCCAGAAGTGATTTTAACCGTTTTACATGCTGGTGGTAAGTTTGGTCAAGGTGGCTACAAAACCTCGGGAGGATTGCATGGGGTCGGGTCTAGTGTAGTTAATGCACTATCCAGTCACTTAACGGTGGAAATTGTACGTGATCACGAAAAATATCAAGAAGATTTTGAAAATGGTGGTCATCCCGTTGGAACTTTACGTAATTTAGGAAAGACTAAGGCTGGCAATGGAACAACAATTACCTTTAAGCCAGATCCAGAGATGTTTACAACGATTACGTATAATTTTGATACATTAGCGACTCGTTTACGAGAATCAGCCTTTTTATTAAAGGGAGTTAAAATTACCCTTACTGATGAACGGGAAGGCCAAGAACGGGAAGAAACTTACCTATTCAATGAAGGAATTAAAGAATTCGTTGCTTACTTAAATGAAGGGAAAAGTACGCTGGGCGATGTGATGTACTTTGATGGTAGCAAAGGTGGCATTGAAGTTGAAGTAGCGGCACAATATAACGATGGCTATACGGAAACAATGCTCTCATTTGTGAATAACGTGCGGACCAAAGACGGTGGAACCCATGAAGCTGGTTTTAGAAGCGGATGGACCAAAGCCTTTAATGAATATGCTCGTAAAGTCGGTATTTTAAAAGAAAAAGACAAAAAATTAGAAGGTAGTGACATTCGTGAAGGCTTAACGGCCGTGGTTGCCTTACGGGTTCCTGAAGAAGGACTTCAATTTGAAGGTCAAACTAAAGAAAAACTGGGAACTCCTGAAGCACGAGCCATTGTTGATAGCGTCGTTGATGAACAATTACTATACTTTTTGATGGAAAATGGTGACTTAGCCACCACGTTAGTCCAAAAGGCCCTCCGAGCACGTAAAGCACGAGAAGCGGCTAAAAAAGCGCGTGAAGAAAGTCGACATGGTAAAAAGAGAAAGAAACAAGAAAAATTACTTTCAGGTAAACTGACTCCCGCTCAATCAAAAGATGCTAGTAAAAACGAATTGTTCTTAGTCGAAGGTGATTTAGCCGGGGGCTCTGCAAAACAAGGTCGAGATCGGAAACATCAAGCCATTCTTCCGTTAAGAGGGAAAGTTTTAAATACCGAAAAAGCGAACGTTGCTGATATCATGAAAAATGAAGAAATTAGCACAATTATGTATACAGTTGGCGCTGGTATGGGAAGCGACTTTAAGTTAAAAGATGCTAATTATGACAAGATTATCATCATGACGGATGCTGATGATGATGGAGCTCACATTCAAATTCTGTTATTAACGTTCTTTTATAAATTCATGCGTCCGATGATTGAAGCAGGACACGTTTACGTTGCTTTACCACCTCTTTATAAATTACAAGAAGGTAAAGGCAAGAATGCGAAGATCGAATATGCTTGGACTAATGAAGAACTCGAAGCCCTAAGAAAAGACTTTCCGAAGGGTATGACTTTGCAAAGATTCAAAGGTTTAGGGGAAATGAATGCTGATCAATTATGGGAAACAACGATGAATCCAGAACATCGGACTTTGATTCGCGTACAGATTGATGATACAGCAGTGGCAGAACGTCAAGTGACCACACTAATGGGAAGTAAAGTAGAGCCACGACGAGATTGGATTGAAAATAACGTTCAATTTAACCTTGAAGACGAAGGAAGCATTTTAGATAATACTAAGGAATAGGAGGTAAAATGATTGACAAAAGAAGCTGAAATTAAAAATCTATCATTAGCATCAGTTATGGATGAACGATTTAGTCGTTATTCAAAAGCCATCATTCAAGAACGGGCTTTACCAGATGTTCGTGATGGATTAAAACCCGTTCAACGAAGAATTTTGTACTCAATGAACAAAGATGGAAATACTTATGATAAAGGCTTTAGAAAAGCGGCTAAATCAGTTGGTAACGTGATGGGTAATTTTCATCCGCATGGTGATAGTTCGATTTATGATGCGATGGTCCGAATGAGTCAATCATGGAAACTAAGAGAACCACTGATTGATATGCACGGTAATAACGGATCAATGGATGGTGATCCACCTGCTGCGATGCGTTATACCGAAGCTCGAATTAGTAAAATTGCGGGGGAAATGCTTCGTGATATCGATAAAGGAACCGTTGATTGGGTCTTAAACTTCGATGATACAGAATATGAACCAACTGTTTTACCAGCTCGTTTACCCAATCTATTGATTAATGGGGCGACCGGAATTTCAGCTGGATATGCAACGGAGATTCCACCACATAATTTAGCTGAAGTAATTGATGCTTTACTATACTTACAGGAACATCCAGATGCAACCCTTGATGATTTAATGAAGTTTGTCCAAGGACCAGATTTCCCAACTGGAGGAATCGTTCAAGGACTAGACGGAATTAAACAAGCTTATTCTGATGGTCATGGTAAAATTATGATTCGTTCCAGAAGTTCAATTGAAGATCTTCGTGGTGGTAAGAAATTAGTTAAAGTTACCGAAATTCCATATGAAGTTAATAAGTCACAATTAGTTAAACAAATTGATGAAATTAGAATTAACAAAAAAGTTGACGGAATTGCGGAAGTTCGGGATGACTCTGATCGAACTGGATTAATGATTTCCCTTGAGTTAAAACGTGATGCAGAAGTAAAGGGAATTTTAAACTATCTTTATAAGAATACGGATTTGCAAGTTTCCTATAACTTTAACGTAGTTGCTATTAAAGACATGCGTCCGCAACGGCTGGGTCTAAAAGATATTCTAGCGACTTACTTAGATTACCAACGACAAGTAATCACGAAACGGACTAAGTTTGATTTGAACAAAGCACAAGACCGTCAACATATTGTTGAAGGATTGATTAAAGCTCTTTCAATTTTAGATGAGGTAATTGCGACCATCCGTGCCAGCTCAAATCGGAAAGATGCCCGTGATAATTTAATTACGGAATACGAATTTACTGAGAAACAAGCGGATGCCATCGTTGCATTACAACTTTACCGCTTAACTAACACTGATGTGACGAAGCTAAAGAAAGAAAATGCAGAGTTAGCGGCTAAGATTGCAGAATATCAAACAATTTTGGCTAATCCAGTGGAATTAGATCGAGTTTTAGCTGATGAATTAAGCGAATTAAAAGCCGAATATCAGACGCCACGTCGTTCTACAATTGAAGCTGAAATTGAAAATATTAAGATTAGTAAAAAAGTCGTCGTTCCTGACGAACAAGTGATGGTAATGATTTCACGAGATGGCTATTTGAAGCGAAGTAGTCTTCGTTCCTACAAGGCCTCTGAATTAACCGATAATGGTTTGAAGGATGAAGATCGTCCGGTCTTTATTAAACAGTTAAGTACGAGAGATTCATTGTTTATGTTTACGGATGCTGGTAACTTAATCTATCGTCCGGTTTTTGAACTTGATGATGTGAAATGGAAAGATACCGGGGATCATATTTCTCAACTAAATGGAATTGATTCTAACGAAAAGGTAATTGCAACCTTTGCCTTTCCTAATCTTAAGGAGCAGGGTAATTTTGTGATTACCACTAAATCTGGTCATATTAAACAAACTGAGTTTGAAAAGTTGTTACCTGGTCGGACTTATAAGAGTCGGGCAGCTGTCTATGAAAAATTAAAAGATGAATTAGATGCCGTTGTCGATGTCGAATATATTTCCAATGGCGATACCGGTGATGTTTTATTAATGACAGAACAAGGACTAGCACTTCGCTACAACGTCACTGAAGTTTCAGTTAACGGAGCTCGGACTACAGGTGCTAAAGCGATTACTTTAGGTGATGACGATGTAGTAGTTAATTCACAATTAGTAAACGAAAATTCTCAACTAGCTATTGTATTTCAAAATGGTAACTTTAAAAAAATAAAAGCATCTGAAATCCCAGTTACCAGTCGGGCTCGTAGAGGGGTTAAAGTTTTACGAGACTTTAAGACACGGGATAATTTACTGGCTAATTTTGTGAAAATCAATCCTGAAGATCAAATCTTGACAATTTATACTGATCATTTGAACGGGCACGATGTCATTTTACAGGAACATGGTTTTTCAAAACGGGTTTCTAATGGAAATCCTGAGGTTGATGTTAAAATTGATGGCGTTCCAGTTTCAATTGATCATCAAGTGATGATTGCAAGTGAAGAAGATGCAAAATTGGTTTAAAATTATCTTTGTGGTAAAGTAATAATATAAGAATTTAAAGGAGATTATTTACATGACTAAAGAATTAGTTTTTGGACACAAAAATCCTGATACTGATGCAATCGCAGCTGCAATTGCATTAGCATACTTAGAAAAACAAGATGGTTACGATACCGAAGCAGTTGCTTTAGGACCAGTTAATCCTGAAACTAAATTTGTTTTGGATTACTTTGGTGTGAAAGCTCCCCGCATTGTAGAAAATGCAGAACCGGAAACAGATAAAGTTATGTTAGTTGATCACAATGAACCACAACAAAGTATCAACGATATTGCTAATTTGACGGTTACTCATGTAGTTGATCATCACCGAATTAGTGGTTTTGATACTTCTAAACCTTTATACTATCGTGCAGCTCCTTACGGTTGTTGTTCAACGGTTATTACCCAAATGTACTCAGAAGAAGGAATTGATATTCCTAAAGAAATTGCTGGATTAATGATGTCAGCAATCATTTCTGATACTTTATTGCTTAAATCACCAACGACTACTGATGTTGATCGTGATGCTTTACAAGCTTTAGCTGATATTGCAGGCGTTGATAACATTGAAGATTACGGTGTTAAAATGCTTAAAGCAGGTACGAACGTTGATGCTAAATCAGACAAAGAATTAATTGATAGTGATGCTAAGTCATTTACTTTAGGTGGTAAAAACGTACGTATCGATCAAATTAACGTGGTTGATTTGGAAGATATTAACAAACGACTTGATGATATTAAAGCTGCAATGGTTGAAGAAGCTAAAGCAGAAAACTATGATTTATTCCTCGTTCTAGTTACTAATGTGTTAACTAGTAACTCAGAAATGATTGTAGTCGGTGAACCAAAGGCAATTGTTGAAACTGCATTTGATAACAAATTCAACGATAATGATGTAATGAGTTTACCTGGAGTGGTTTCACGTAAGAAACAAGTTGTTCCTCCATTGACTGAACAATTAGAAGCAGAAAAATAATTTAAAGTATTTACTTTTATACATTGAGCGATTGAATTCTTTTTGAATTCAATTGCTTTTTGTTTAATTAATTTAAATTTATAAGTTAGATTGTTTGCAATCTATTATAAAATAGATATCATTAGGTGTAATAGTTAATGAGGAGGAATATGAAATGAGCAAAATTAATAAAGACGAACTTAAACAAAAGCTAACCCCCGAAGAATATGCGGTTACCCAAGAAGCTGCTACAGAACCGGCATTTACTGGTAAATATGATGACTTTTTTGAAAAGGGATTATATGTTGATGTTGCAACTGGTGAACCATTATTTGTCTCTGATGATAAGTATAATTCTGGTTGTGGCTGGCCTGCTTTTACCAAACCAGTTGATAAAAGTGCGGTAAAGAACAATACTGACACTTCATTTGGGATGATTAGAACTGAAGTAAGAAGTTCTGATGGTAATTCTCACTTAGGACATGTTTTTCCAGATGGTCCTGCTGATAAAGGTGGTTTGAGATATTGTATTAACTCAGCTGCGTTAAAATTTATTCCATATGATGAGCTTGAACAAGCAGGTTATGGCGAATACAAGAAATTAATTAAATAAGAGGTTTTTAAAATGAGTAAAAAAACGGAAACAGCGATTTTTGCCGGTGGATGTTTTTGGTGTATGGTTAAACCATTTGACCAAATGCCAGGAATTGAATCCGTCGTATCTGGTTATACTGGTGGCCATGTTGCCAATCCAACTTATGAAGAAGTTTGTAGTGAAAAAACCGGTCATACTGAAGCAGTGAAAATTACGTTTGATCCAGAAATCATTTCATATAAACAGTTAGTAGAAATTTACTGGCGACAAACTGATCCAACTGATGCCATGGGCCAATTCCAAGATCGTGGTGATAGTTATCGTCCCGTAATTTTTGTAAATAGTCCTGAACAACGAGCAATTGCTGAAGCATCTAAAACAGCTTTAGAAAAATCAGGTAAATTTGATAAACCAATCGTGACAAAAATTGAAGACGCGAAGCCTTTTTATCCAGCTGAAGATTATCACCAAGAATTCTACAAAAAGAATCCACTTCGTGCTGAAATGGAAGAAATGGGTGGCAGAGAACAATTTAAACAAAATGTTTGGGAAAACCAATAATCTTTAATATAAATTGAGATCTATGAGAAATCATAGGTCTTTTTTAGTGTACTTGTATTACGCAATCAAGGTGCAACTGTTAGTTGCGGGCTATGCAATCGTTTGATAACAGTGGTTTTATAGATTTTTCTGATGATTTAGGTATACTTAAATTCAGATATGCATATCGAATCAAAAACAGGAGAATTAACATGCAAAATCAACTTAGAAAGCAAATTATTAAATTACGCCAAGCACAAAATCTATCACAAGAAATGTTGGCGAATAAAATGTTTGTTTCTCGTCAATCAGTTTCTAAATGGGAAAAGGGTGATTCAGTTCCTGATTTAGATAAATTACTTTCTTTAGCCCAAATTTTTAACGTGGACCTAAATGAATTAGTAACGGGTAACGAAACCGCACAAGAAAATTTATTAACGTTAACTCATGTTAAAAAACAATTTGATAATCCGGTCTTAAAAGATATCAATTTGATTGTTGCTAATAATGAAAGAATTGCTTTCTTAGGAAGTAACGGTGCTGGTAAAACAACCTTAGTTAAACTTATCAGTGGAGCTTTAAAACCGACGTCTGGGGTAATAAAACGTAATTATGATAAAAGTAATGACTTTGGTCTGATGCCACAGGAAAATACACTAATTGAAAGTTTTCGGGTATTAGAAATGATTGAACTCACAATTTCATTAAATAAATTACCCAAAATCAAGATTGATGAACTTTTAACTGAATTTGGATTATTGAAAAGCAAAAGTATGTTTGTTTCTTCCTTATCAGGAGGACAAAAACGAAAGTTAGCTTTACTAATTAGTTCAATTAAACCTTCTAAATTATTAATTTTAGATGAACCAACGGTGGGAATGGATCTTGAAACAATCGATTTCTTTTGGAAATACATGGATCAAATTCAAGGAACAGTCATTACCATTACGCATGACTTTAACCAAATTGATCATTATTTTGATCGAGTAATCCTTTTAAAGAATGGGGAAATTAGTTGTGATGAAAAGGTTGCGACCATTCATTCGCATAATCAAAATATTGATCAATGGTATCGTCAACATAATCGAGAGGTTCAATAATGAATATTTATTTAATGATTAAAAACACTTTTAGAAATAAGCGCTTTATCCTGTTTACCCTTTTGACGCCAGTTTTTTGGTATATTGCTCTAATTATGATGAGCAAATCGGGAGGATTTTATAACACTAAGTATACTTATATTTGGTTTACGGCTGGTTGTTTAATTGGTATTGCAGGAAATTCATTGATTTCTTTTGCTAAATCGGTTAATTCAATGAAGAATTTTTATGAACTTCAAATTGAAACTTCAAAGTACACCATTTTAAAATGGCTCTTTGATGAAATTATTGTCCAATTAGTTTTGAATACCGTGATTTGTTTAGTTATTTTTATGGTAGCAGTCTTTATTGGCCACGTTGAGATTAGCATGAAATTTATAATTACAATTGTTATTTTAAATATATTTGGCTGTTATTTAAGTTTATTTGGTTTCACACTTGGTCAATTTTTTAACACAAAGGCTATTGATGCCTCAAGTTTTCTTGTAATGTTAGTAGTTAGTTTTTTAATAATTCCTTTTTATACATGGATTAATTCGGATTGGGAGTTGATTTTAACTAATATTCAAAAGATTTTTCCTGGTTATTATGTCAATGAACTAACGCAGCATCTTTTCTTAGGTGGAAATTTAATCACTCCAGCAATTTATTTTATATTATCAATTGGATTGACTAGTATTCCTGCGATAGCAGCACTTTTAGTAAAGTTTAGAAATAAGAGTTAGGTGCTTTTAAGCAGGTTATGAAAGAATTATAATCAAGCCAAAAATAACCTAAAATAAAAAGAGCTTATCGCAATTTATATCAAAACTGCGATAAGCTCTTTTGGGTTTTAAAATTTAATAATTTCCGGACGATCTCTAAATGATTCTATAATAGCCGAATTAAGGGTAATGATAATAACGGCCTTATCCTTTAGATTTTCGTCTAACTGTTTAATTTGTGGAATTTCACTTGCTAATTTTTCAATTTTTTCTGATTCAGTAATTGCCTTAGCAGTAGCTTGGTTAGATGAAAAACGTAACCCAGTTTTTTGTTCAAATAAGCTAGCAATTGCTACTTGGTGGTTTTGCTGAATGTTTTTTGCGCGTTCAGTAGTAGCAGGGGTGACAACGTAAAATACATTTTCTTGTTTTGAACTTTGAGCATAGGTAATAATTGAATTACTGATGATGCCGTCTTTGTTCTTAGTTGCTAAATACATGAAAGCAGGTAAGCTATTTAAAACGTTTGCAAACTTACTTTCGTGTTGATTGACGCCACTAGCTTTTTTCCGAGTTGTCATTTTCTTAATTGTAAGCAAGGTGAGGGGAATGACTAAAACTAAGTAGCCAACTATCACACCTGAGCTAATTAAAGCTAAATGCGCAAAATTGAATGGATAGCCAATTGCTAAAATTGCAAGTAAAAATGAAATGGCATATGCAATAAATAATTCTATAAATCTTTTTAAGTACATGTTATACCTCCTATATGTAAAACATTTCACAATTTCTATTATAACAAAGATTTGCTTAGATATTGCGTTATAATAGAAGTGTAATAAGTAGAAATGGAGATAATTTTTATGGTAGTAAAAATGGAACCAGATAAAGCTCAAGATGTTTGGAAAGACGTTGGTGAAAACGTAGACTTTGTTTCGTTAGCATTAAAACGTGATGATCAAGCCAAAGCACAAGCAGGGATTCAAGAGTTTGCTGATCGTTCACAAGCAATTATTCGTTCAATGCGTATTAGAGAGCCAGAAGCTGATTTACGTGTAGCAATTGGTTTTAGTAATAAAGCTTGGAATTATCTTTTTCCAAAAGCTAATAAACCCAAAGAATTAGAAGATTTTACTGGAGTTACTGGGCCTGAATACAGTATGCCAGCTACTGATGGCGATCTTTTCTTGCATATAAGAGCAAAAAATCAAGCTGTAGTCTATGAAGTTGTGACACAATATCGGAAATTTTTAAAAGATTTCACTAATGTTTTAGACGAAGTTAAGGGCTTTAGATATCTTGAAGGACGTGCGATCATTGGCTTTATTGATGGTACGGAAGCTCCACAAGTTGAGGACGCAGCACCATATGCAATTATTGGTGACGAAGATCCTGAGTTTGTGAACGGATCATATTTATTTACCCAAAAATGGATTCATGACATGGATTTTTGGAATAAAATGACGGTTGAACATCAAGATAAAGCAGTTGGTCGGGAAAAGTTCTCTGATCTTGAATTAGATGACGATGATAAGTATGCTAATGCACATAATTTAGCATCTAATACTGGTGACGAAAATAAGATTGTGCGTATGAACGTACCATTTTCTGATCCTGCAAGTAATAAAACTGGTACTTACTTTATGGGATATTCGCGTCATTGGAGTGTTACCAAAGGTATGTTACAACAAATGGTTGATATGAGTGATTTCTTATTGACGTTTTCAACTTTGAAAACTGGAACATTATATTTCATTCCATCCAGACCAATGTTAGATGCCATTGCAGCTGGTGAATTAAATCCAGAAAATTAAAGATTATTAATTAAAGGTTCTAAAACAAATAAATGTTTTGGAACTTTTTTGATTATAATCATTAACGAAAAACAGTCAATACGTATTACGTATTGAACATTTAAGCAATTTATTGAAATTAATACTACTTCGTATAATATATATTATGTAAACTAGAAAAAGAAAATTAAAGATTTATATTTTTTGCTATAACCTACTAATAAAAACATCCCGTAAATTTTACGAGATGTTTTTATTATTTAATTTCGTCAAAGTTAATCTCTTTTTCCCAACCAAGTGCTAAAGCTTTTTCTCCAAGGTGTGCGCCAATTGATGGCCCAAAATATCCTTGTTCAATTTTGATGTTTGGGAATTGGTCATGAATACTTTTAACCCAAGTATCGCCAGCTTTACGATCATTAGCATCAATTACAAAGAATTTAACTTTATAATCAAGGTTTTTAAGTTCGTCTGTAACAATTGATTCGACCCGTTTTAATGCACGTTTCATTGTTCTAACCTTATCAAATGCTACAATTTCATCTGTTTGATTATCAAACGTTAAAATTGGTTTAATGTTTAATAAGCCACCAATAAATGCTGAGGCATTAGATAATCGTCCACCTTTGACTAAATTATTGATGTCATCAACTACAATTAGCTCATTGATAGTACTTCGTTGGATTTTAAGTTTATTAATGATTTCATCAGGATCCGTTCCAATGTTTGCTAAAGCAGCAGCATATTTGACCAGATCACCCATTAATGCCACTGTAATTTCTGAATCAAACGGAATTACACGGATATTATCTAACATTCCTGCAACGTTGGTTACTTGATTAAATAAACCAGAAATAGTTGCGGCCAAATGAATACTAATAACAGTATCGTAACCTTCAGCTGCTAATTGGTTATATAGCTCAATTAATTCACCGATTGGTGGCTGTGAAGTTGTTGGAAGCTTCTTAGAAGCATTTAATTTATGATAAAATTCGGCATTATCAATGTCGATACCTTCCCGATAACTTTCATTACCAAAAACAACTGAAATTGGAATAATATGAATGTTATATTTTTTTATGTCTTCTTTTGACAAATAAGCTGAACTATCTGTTAAAATTGCTGTTTTCACTTACTAATCACCCTTTTACTTATTAATTTTTTTCATACTGTTCCCTAAACGATTTAATAAAATTTTGAGCATGTTTTTTTCGTCTTCAGACCATTGTTCAAAAATTCTATTTTTTAGTTTAGTATAGCTTTGTGCAATATCCTTGATTGATTGATTTCCTAAATCAGAAATGGTATAGACTAATTGACGTTTATCTTTTCCAATTGCCTTTTTCTGAACCATTTCTTTTTCGACTAATCGTTTTAATTGTCTTGATAACGTAGATGTATCAAGTGCCATTTCTTTAGAAAGAGATTCTTGTTTATCATATCCGTCTGCAATCGATAAAAGCAATTGCCATTCTGAAATAGTTAAATTTTTAGCTTTGGTTAAAGATTGTAATTGTTGTTGTTGCAACTTACTAACTTCACGCAAAGCAGTGAGACTATTTTTCATAAGAATAAACCTCCATAATTAATTATAACATTAATTGTGTAATACAAGATTAAGTAAATACAATTTACTACAAGTATGGTAAGTAATAGTTTATACTAAAAGTAACAATAGAAAAAGAGGTAGTAATATGTCATTTGATGGATCATTTACCCACTCTATGACCCAAGAGTTGAAAAACGAGTTACTAAATGGTCGAGTTACAAAAATCAACGAACCTTATTTAAATGAAATTATATTAACTGTTCGCTCAAATTCAAAAAATTATCAAGTCCTTTTGTCAGCAAATCCAGCCTATGCACGTGTTCAAACCACACAGGTTCCTTTTGTTAATCCTCAAGTTCCCAGTAATTTTGTAATGACTTTGAGAAAACATATTCAAGGAAGTTTTGTTAAAAAAGTTCATCAGGTTGATAATGATCGAATTATTCATTTTCATTTTAATTCACGAAATGAATTAGGTGATATTGAAGAATTAGTAGTAGTTGTTGAGATTATGGCTCGTCATAGTAATATTATTTTAGTTGAGGCCAAAAATCGTAACATAATTGATGCTGTAAAAAGGATTGGACCAGATAAAAGTCGATATCGTACCCTTTTGCCAGGATCAAAATACATTAATCCCCCTATTCAAGATAGTTTAAACCCTTTTGAAAAGGTTGATTTTAGTAAAATTGTTATGCTAGAAAAAGCATTTCCGAATGCTGATGTGTTAGCGACTGAGTTAAGAAAAACAATCCAAGGACTTGGAAAAGACACTTCGATTGCCCTTGCAGATTCCCTTCATGAGCCAGGCTTAGATACAGAAGCTAAATTCAAAGCCTTTTTTGCAAAATTTGATGATGCAAAAGCGACAATTGCTACTGATGAACATGATAAGTTAGTATTTTCTGCTTTTCCTTTTGCAAATGAAAAGCCTATTCGAACATTCTCTAGTTTAAGTGAAATGCTGGATGAATATTTTCAGGTTAAAGTAAAACGTGAGCGAGTTAGAGAACAAGGTGCGCAATTAATTCAGGTCACTAAAAATGAATTGAAGAAAAATCGAAATAAGTTGCGTAAATTAGAACGTGATTTGACTGAGAACGAACATTCTGATGATTATCGAATTAAAGGCGAAATTTTAATGACCTATCTCTATCAAGTTAAACCTGGTGATACTTCTGTCAAACTTGATAATTTTTATGATAATAATCAGCCGATTACAATCAAATTAAAACCAGCTCTTTCCCCTGCTGCCAACGCACAATGGTATTTTAAACAATATCAAAAGAAGAAAAATTCCCTTAAGTTTTTAAATATTCAAATTAAAAAGACCACTGCAGAAATTAACTATTTTGAAAATATTGAAGCACAAATTCAGATTGCTAATCCAGAAGATTTAATTGATATTAAAACGGAACTTAAAGCTGGTGGGTATATTAAAGATCATTCTAAAACAAAGAAGAGATCCCGGATTAAGGTAAGTAAACCAGAAAAATTTATTGCATCTGATGGTATCGTTATTCTAGTTGGTAAAAATAATTTACAAAATGATCAGTTAACTTTAAAAACTGCTGATAAGCGAGATGTGTGGCTTCATGCTCAAAAAATTCATGGATCACATGTAATCATTAAATCATTTGATCCCTCTGAACAAACGATTATTGAAGCAGCTGAACTAGCTGCCTACTTCTCTAAAGCAAGAGAATCAGCTAATGTACCAGTTGACTATGCTCCCGTTAAACGAGTTAAAAAGCCAAATGGAGCTAAACCAGGGTTAGTTCACTATACTGGTCAAAAAACTGTTTTTGTAACACCTTCTCAGAAAATCATTGACGAACTTCGTAAAAATAAATAAGCAAAAAATCTAGATCATTTAAAGTGACCTAGATTTTTTACTTATATGAGATTTTTGCCCCAATTTCCAAAGTACGATTTTTATTACCATTGACAATCCCTAACGCATTAAAGGGAAAATTGATTTTCATAACCATTGGTTGGCAATTTGAATTATATTTAGCTAATAAAGTAGTGACTGCTTCATGCTTAAAGGAACCAGTATACATTTTCATTGAAATGAAAAACTACTTGAATCAAGCCAGTTAACTCATGAAGATTAATTTCTGTAATAGCATCATTCATTAGCTGCTTAAAATCTAACGTTTTATTTTCGTATGGGATGAAATAATCGGTTTGTTTTTCAATGTTTTTATTAGGATTATCAGCTTGTGAAGAAAATCCTACAGTAGTGATTGGAGTTATATTAGTTTTAGTCACTAAGAAATCAATTGCAAAATCAGCCCGATCAGAGCTCCAATGGCCCTCTTTTTGATCTGGTGGCAAAACAATTACCTTTGTATTATGCAATTTTTTTAATTCTCTAATTAAATAGTGACGATTTCCTGGAACAAAAATATATTTAGGCTTTTCAAGCTTAACAATATCTAAAATATCACCAAGTTGAACTGGTTCAATATATTGCTTATCACTAATTGAAGGAATCAAGCTTACAGAATTAGGATTATTGTTTAGGATAATGGTTTTTAATCCAAGTTTATGTAAATGGATTAACATTTCGGCTGTATAAACATCTGCAGCAATATTCGGACCCAAATGATTACGCCCTTTTCCAATCACTAAAGCACTATGATTACTTAATTGTTTAGTATCAGTTTCGCATTCAAAACTACCATAAAAAGAATCAATTTTTTCTATGAATTCCCCACCAGTTGGTTCAATCATCTTATAGGTTTTATAAATATTGTTTTCTTCAGCAATTTGATTAATCATATTGTTAGTGGTATTCCAATAGTGACAAAACATTCCAGTTCCAAAGCCAAATTTATTTCCCTTTAAAAGTACTTGAGGATTTAAAGGATTATTTTTAACTTCTTTAATTTCTTTTAGAATATTATTGATAATTACAAAGAAAAATTCATCAATCTTAGTTAATTCTGCTAAATCACTTGTGGAATATCCCCGGTTAACTGCCTCAAATAAAATCAAAATTTGAATATCAGTTGGATGGATAAGTTCATTTATGAGTTCATCTTCAGTTAAATTACCGTAACTAGGCAAAACATCTTTAGGACTAGATTGAGAACTTCGTAGCGCATTCATAAAAGCTGACTCGACATTTCTACCGATTCCAATTGATGAACCAGTTGCTTTAGCCTGGGCACCTAAATTTGTTTTAGCATGTACTAAGTAATCAAAGGCCCAAATTGGCATCTTAACGGTTACATGGTCACTGACTGGCTGTAATATTGGAGTTATTTTATTAAATCTAGGGGGCAATTTGATTTCAGTAATTGGTATATTTAATAAAATCGAAGCTACTACCCTAGCTAATGGATAACCCGTAGATTTTTCAACTAAAGCTGTTTGAGCATTAAAAAAAGGATTAACCTTAATAACAAAACATTCATTATTATTTGCATTTAAAGCAAATTGGACATGACAAACACCCTTAATCCCTAGACAATCCATAATTCTAAAGGTAATGGCCCGAAGAATATGAAGTTGTGAATCATTTAAAGTTTGTGCGGGAGCAAAGACGACTGAGTCAGTTGAATTTAGTCCGACCGGATTCATATCTTCTAATGATGAAATAACCATTTTGGTACCATCAACATCACGAATTGCTACAATCCCGATTTCTTTGTATCCACCAACTTCGCGTTCTAACGAAACTTTATTGTCTTTAGATTGTTGAAATAAATCATAGATATCATTATTGAGTTGTTCAATATTTTGAAAAATGTGCCGTCTACCATACTTTGAGGCTTTAATTGCTTTCGCAGCAATTGGAAAGACCATGTCATCAATTGTATTTCGTAATTCATCAAAGCTTGAAACAACGTTTGTTTTTAGAATAGGAATATTATTTTCCAATAATCGGTTAGCGAGTGAGGAATTACGTGCCATTTTTTCTGCATTATTTTTGATTCCACCAAATAAATTGACATTATCAGAATTCAGACCAATAATTTTTACATTATGGTCGTGTAGAATTCCCTTTTTGTTTAGTCGCTTTATAATTCTTAAAGCATTTTTTTGTCCATAAATTGGTGTAATTGCATCAATATTTTGTGACTTAATGATTGCTTCAACGTTTTCTAAGGTAATGCTTTTAATGAACATATCTTTATCCGGAATTTCAGAAAGCATAATCGAATAAGGGTTATCATCAATTAATAAAGTTTCAATTCCAAGCTTTGACCAAACTAACATAGCTTGAAATGCAGTCGCATCTTGTTCGCCTTCATGACCAATGTTCGATGATCCGCCACCAATAACTAGGATTTTTTTAATATTATTCATTAATTAGTCTCCTATGTGCTTCGATACTTTCGATAAATTCATCAAAAATGTCAAGCGTATCGTCTAAATCGTTAATCCCTTCTGGGAAAAATTGCACTGAAAAAGTAGGATAATCGCGACTTCTAATCCCTTGAATTGTATCGTTAATTAAATCGATGTATGTAACAATTAATTTTGATGAATCAATAGTTTGGGGATCAACTGCATAATCTTGCGCTTGATTGGGATAGACAATCTCATTAGTGATTATTTTACGAACTGGATGATTACAACCATGAGTACCGAATTTCATACGTGATACTTTTGCCCCATTGGCAATGGCAATCAATTGATGACCAAGACCGATTCCTAGTAAAGGAACCTCTTTTTGCATTTCTTTAATATTAGCAACTACAATTGGATCAATTTCATCTGGTGATCCCGGTCCTGATGAAATAACCACTCCACCTGGATCTAAATTTTTGATATTAGCAAAGTTGAAATTCCATGGAACCACAATAATATTACAGTTTAATTTTGAAAGTTGTCTAACGATACTTTCTCTTAAACCTAAGTCAATCACAACCACAGTTATACCTACTCCTGGTACTAAGTATGGCTTAGGAGTTGCAACCGATTGGATTTGTTGATTACTTAAAACGGCAGCTTGTAATTGATCAAAAGCATGTTCATCATTACTATTAACAATACTAGCTTTTTTGATTTGATTTTTTCGAACGTGCTTTTGAATTTGTCGGGTATCGATATTACAAATCCCAGGAATATGTCGTTCTTTTAGAAATGAGTCTAAAGAAATGTTTTTTAAGCGTGAAAAAGAAATATCTTCAGCTTCATTTACTACGATTCCCTTTGCTGAGGTCATAATTGATTCATAACTTTTAGGATTGATTCCAATATTTCCAATTGATGGTTGGACAAACGTTATAATCTGATTATGATAGGATGGATCAGTTATTGATTCCTGGTAATTATTCAAATTGGTATTTACAACTAATTCACCAGTCGTGTTAGAAAGATCACCAAAAGCTTCACCAGCAAATGACGTTCCATCATCAAGAATTAGATATCTTTTTTCCAATATAATCACCATCCTTTTAAATCATCATTAATCTTTTGTAATCTCTACACCATCACGATCATCAATTTCCGAAACTAGAACTTTAATTTTTTCATCTTTAGAACTTGGCAAATTTTTACCAACAAAATCAGCGCGAATTGGGATTTCACGATGGCCCCGGTCAACTAGAACTGCTAAGCTAATTCTTTTTGGACGACCAATTTCATTAATGGCACCTAATGCTGCTCGCACTGTTCGACCCGTAAATAAGACATCATCAACTAATACAACATTTTTGTTATCAATATTAACTACGTTTTCTGCAACTTGTTCGTTTAAATTGGGATTACTTTTATTATCATCTCGATACTTTGTAATATTTAGCTCAATTACAGGAATATCAGTATTTTCTAATTTTTTTAATCGATTTGCAATGCGGTTGGCAAGAAAAACGCCTCTCGTTTTAATTCCAATTAAAACCAAATTTTCGACACCCTTATTTTTTTCAATAATTTCATAAGTAATTCGATTTAGGGCACGTTGCATTGCCATTCCATTTAAAACTACCTTTTCATTTTGCATAATTATTAAACCTCTTTTGTATGATATTGGTTTCTTAGATTATTAATTGTTTTTTCAAATATTTCGGGTAATGGTGCCTGAAAATCCATATTTTTTCCAGTCACAGGATGCTTAAAGCCTAATTCAGCAGCATGTAAAAATTGACCCTTCCCTTTAATGGTTTTTCTGGGTCCGTATAAGGGGTCACCAACTAAAGGATGATTGATATACTTCATATGGACCCGAATTTGATGAGTTCTGCCGGTTTCGAGTTGACATTGAACTAACGTATAATCATTACCAAATCTCTCAAGTACTTTAAAGTGAGTGACCGCGTTTCTGCCACCTTCAATGACTGCCTGCTTTTTTCGATCTTTGAGTGAGCGCCCGAGTGGAGCATCAATTGTACCAGAGTTTTCTTTAAACGAACCATGAACTAAAGCAATGTACTTACGGCGACTAGTTTTGTCTTTTAATTGTTGAGATAATGATTTTAAAGCAACTTCTGATTTTGCTACCATCAACAATCCCGAAGTATCCTTATCAATTCGATGAACGATGCCTGGACGAAAAGTGCCGTTAATTTCTGGTAAATCTGTATGATACAATAAAGCATTTACTAAGGTATGATCTGGATGCCCTGGTGCAGGATGAACCACCATTCCCTGCGGTTTATTAACTACAATTACGTCATTATCTTCATATACAATCTCTAACTTAATATTTTCTGGTTTTAAGTCTAGTGATTTTGGCTCTGGAACTAAAACTGTAATCGAGTCTTCCTTTTTAACTTTATACTTAGCTTTTTGCGTTTTACCATTAACCGTAATTAATTTTTCTTTGATTAGTTCGTTTGCACGAGAACGACTAATGTTGGAAAATTCATCAGATACTGATTTGTCTAATCGATTTCCTTCTATTGTTACTTGATAGCTTAATTCTTTCAATTATTTACTCCTCTGTTAACAACTGAAATATTAAAATAAGTACTCCAAATGTTAAACACATATCTGCAATATTAAATATTGGAAAATTAATAAAATCAACTTTGAACATGTCCGTTACAAAGCCAAATTTTATTCTATCAATTAAATTTCCAATGGTTCCGGTTAACATTAGGACAATTCCCAGTGAAATTAATTTGTCTGTTTGATACTTATATAGTAGATAAATAAATATTAAAATTGCAATGAAGGCCACTAGTAAAAAGAAAATAGAATTCCCTTGCATAAAACTCCAGGCAGCTCCTGTATTTTGCAAATAAGTAATTGATAAAATATGGGGAATAAACGTGATTTCTTTGCCTAAACTAATATTTAACCGAGTTTGAAATTTAATGATTTGATCTAAAAATATTAAACTAATTGTAATAATAAGTAATAAAAAACGATATTTTTTTAATTTCACTTTTAATCCCCTGAATTAGCAAGAATTTCTGACAATTCAATTGCTGAATTTGATGGAACTAGAAATTTGTATAGATTTCCGTCAATTTCAAATGAAATGGAATTTCTTTTTGAATTTACATTGGAAATTTTTTTATTAGAAAATGTTTTACCAAAAGGATGTAAAACACTACAAATTTTAATTTCATTACTATTGATAAATATTTTTCGATAATAGATTTGAATCCAAGTTAGCAACGCAAAAACCAAAAAGATTATTAGCGTGGTAGTTTGAAAAGTGGTGATTTCAAGCCAAACAATAATCCCAACTAACATGACGATAAAAGTCCAACTCCAACAAATACAACTAGTTAATAGTTGTGGTTGATATAAAAATTTTCTTTTTTGAGTTATCATAAAACCATCCCTTCAAAAAATGGAGAATACACATGTATTATAAACTATATTCTGATGCAGCAAAATATCCGGATTCTAATCAAATTGGAATTGGAACGTTGTTAATTGATAATCAGAGACAGATCCAAGCTAAATTTAAACTAGTGGCATCTGATAACCATGAAGCTGAATTCAAAGCCTGTATTAAAGCTCTTGAATTTTTAAAGGCTAATCTTACTAATCAAGAAGCACATCGCTCAGTTTTAACGTTTTATACAGATAGTAAAATTTTAGCTGACAGTTTAAATAAGCAATATGCTAAACATTATCAAAAATATGTAGACCAGATTCTCAAATTAGAATCTGAATTTGAACTAGTTTTTAATAATTGGATTCCTGAAAGTAAAAATCGTGGTGCACACAATTTAGCAATTCAAGCCTTACATGAAGCTTAATTAATATAATTTGAAATTGGCTTTTGATATTCAGAAAGATCTATTTCTGGATTTTTAATCAAATCAATTAGTAATTTTGCAACCATTGGACCGGTCGTTAAACCAGATGAACCCAAACCAGTACCAATCAATAATGATTGATTGGTTCCTGGAACATAACCAAAAAACGGGCTGAAATCATCAGTATAAGCTCTCGTACCAACCTTTGAAAGAATAATGTCGTCAACCGATATTTTACTAATTAAGTTATCAGCAGTCTTAACTAATTTTTGATTAACTGATTTTTCTGATTTCAAATCGAAGCCATGATCATTATCATGAGTTGCCCCAATGATTAATTTACCGTTTCCTAATGGAATAAAATCGTATTCAGATTCTGGCATCATGACGGGCATATTTTCATTGGATTTTATATCAGGAACTTTTATTTCAATTAATTGGCCTTTTTGCGGACGCAATTTCAAATTGATATTTAAATCAGCTAAAATATTTTTTGACCATGCTCCAGTAGCCAAGATGATTTTATCAAAATTAAGTTTTTCACCATTAAAGATAATTTGGTTTGCTTTCTTTAGGTCTGCATGTCCCTTATAAATGTGAAGATTGCGATTTTGGGCAAGCTTTAAGAGATGTTGCGTATAAAGATAACCATCAATTCGACTCCCCCCAGGAACAAAGAGACCATCATAGGGTGAATTATTAATAATGGGAATCAAGTCTTTAATTTCAGAATTAGAAACATAACGAACATCCCCAATTTGAGGGGATGTCTTTTTTCGTTCTAACGCAATTTGATATAGCTCGTTTAAACTATCTTGATTTTTTCGTGTGATAATCGTGCCATCATTAGAATAAACTTCACTATCCATCTTAGTTTCATCGGCTATCTGAGCAACTAATTTAGCGCCGGATGAAGCTAAATGATACCATTTTTTATTTCTTCTTTTAGATAGCCACGGTGAAATAATTCCAGCTGCTGCTTTGGTAGCTTGACCTACCCCTTCATCAAATAAAGAAACATCATAATTCTTAAAATCATTTTTGCTTAAATAATATGCGACCGTTGAACCAACAATACCACCGCCAATTATCGCAACTTTTTGTACCATTAATCTACCCTCTATTAGTTTTAACCTAAGAACGCTTTTTTTCTGCCCAATATTGGAAATAATCGGTTCTAATTCGACCGTTATATAGCTTGCGTTGTTTTGTAGCCTTTTTACCATAAAATTTTTCAAAATTTAAATCGCTGGTTAAGTAGTATTTGGACCATGTAGTCATTGGAATAAACACTTTTCCTAAATCATGATATAACTTTTCTGCTTCTTCTAAATCACCTAATCGTTGTCCGTAAGGAGGGTTGGTAATTACGACCCCGTCTTGTTTATCAGTTTTAAAATCTTGAACTGCTAATTGTTTGAAGTTAATGTCGTGAAGTAAGCCAATTTCCTGTGCATTAACTTTAGCATAATTAATCATTTCACCGTTGATATCACTAGCAGATATGTCAAATTCAGAATCATAATCTGCTTGGGCGTCAGCTTCTTCTTTTACTTTACGAATGGTTGCTTTAGGCACCCAGTCCCAATTATCAAAAGCAAATTCCCGTTGGATACCGGGAGCGATATTTCTCGCAATCATTGCTGCTTCAATTGCAATTGTTCCAGATCCACACATCGGATCAAGAAATGGCATTGTTTTAGGATGCCAATTTGATAACAAGACTAACGCAGCTGCCATATTTTCTTTAAGTGGGGCTTCCCCTTTAGCTACCCGATAACCACGTTTAAAGAGACTTGGTCCCGTCGTATCAAGCAAATCATAAACCATGTTTTTGTTAACTCTTACTTCTAGAGGATATAAGCCCCCTGTTTCTGGTAAACGAGTGCGGCGATGGTAAAAATCACCTAATCTAGTTGCAATCGCTTTTTTAGTGATTGCTTGGATATCTGGAACACTATGTAAATCAGATTTCTGTGAACGTCCTTCAACTGGAAACTTTCCGTCCATTGGAATTAATTCTTCCCAAGGAAGAGCTTTAGTATTTTCGAATAATTGATCAAAAGTTTTAGCTTCAAATGAACCAACGATTATTTTGACCCGGTCAGCAGTTCTTAACCAAATATTTGCTTTGATAATATCTTCAACGGTTCCTTCGAAAAGAACCATTCCATTTTGTACTTCGACTTCGTAACCAAGATTGCGTAGTTCTTTTGCAGTTAGAGCTTCAATTCCAGCTGCACAGGTTACCATTAATTTAAACTTTTTCATAAAAATTGCCTTTCTGATTATATAAAAAAAGAGTGGGAAACCCCACTCTTCCTGATTGGTACATGCTCCTGTAAGCCATGTTTTGTGCTCAATTGAATTATCAGGAAAAACAATTGAGTAGTAATCATCTATCTCAGAAATCAAAAAGATTTCTGCCCTACACTTGGTTCTGTTTCCGTGTGTAAAGCTCCCCTACCAAAGTTTGGGTTTCCCGCTCGCGGGGTTTACTGCGTTCCAGTAATTCAATTTCTTGAATTAATCGTCTCTATAGCACCTTGGGAAGTACTAAAGCATATACCGAAGTACTTAGCTATTTCCTTCGCCGTAATTGTTAAAAACAATCCCTCGGCTTATTTTTTCACCGGGCACGAACACTACAGGCATCACAGCCTGTGCGAGAGTGGACTTTCCTCAGCCAGCATAAAGCTGACCGCGATTACTCAGAGCATGTACCAATTATAACTAATTATTTGAATTTTCGCCAAAAACTTTTCGTTCAAGATTTGATAAACGTTTGAGAATGTCCATAGTGGAAACATTGCTTTCTTGTTTTTCTTCAACTGGTTGTTGACGTGAGATACGTGAATTTAAACTTGAGGGTTCTGAAACCACTGGTTTAGGTGTTGTAACGATTTGATTTTCAAGCTCAACAATTTTAGCTTTTAGTTGACGATTTTCTGAGTTTAATTGATTAATTTGTTGTTCTTTTTCAGAAAGATCTTTTTGAAAATTTTCATAATCTTTAATAACATCATCGAGAAATGAATCAACATCAGTTGGATCATAACCTCTCATTTTTTGCTTAAATTCTTTTTGTAAGATTTCTTTTGGTGTGAACTTAATATTTTCCATTTTAATGCACCCCTTTTTCTTAACTATACCATTATAACACAAAAAAGCTAAATGTCATGATTTGATTTAAGTTCTTCGCTCATTTCTTCAGCTGTACTTTGCAAATCGTCCATTTCAATTAATTGAATGGGATAAGGATGGTGTTCTTGATAATGAAGTGCTGCATTATAATCAAAAATTGATTTACCTTCATTTTCTGAATCATAGAGAAGTAAAGCTTGATCAGTATGACTCAACATGAAAGTTTGATAATTTTTTAATTGTTGTGGCGACTTGTATTCATCGTTGCTAGTTGAAGCAAAAAAATCAGCTGTCGTAATTAAGTGCTGAAGTCTTATTCGATTAGTTTCATTCCAGTTTTCCCCAAATGCTTTAAACGGAGTTATGATTGCCAGTTGAAATTGATTTGGGTATGTTTTTTTTAAATCATTAGCAATTTCGATAACCCATTGTTCAGTACCTAATTGGCCACCAGTAATAATCCAATCACAACCATCTTCGATTAAACTAATTAATTCATTTTTTAAAGTTCTTTTAATGACTTGTGCTTTTTGATCGTTTTGATTAAAGACGCCAATTTCATAATTTCGATAACCTGTGATCCAAACTCGACTCATTTCGGCTCCTATAAATATTTAAATTTTCAATAACTTTCTGATATTGCTATAATTGTATTACATTTATCATTTGTAATGAATTATACTTGCTTTATTACTGCAAAATTTCCAAAGGAGTTATTTTTTTGACAATTAAGTATCCTAATGGGAATAATCGTCAACCCCCCATTAAACATAGCAACAAATTCAACCATGTTAATTATGGTGATCGCGGTATGACCTTAGAACAGGAAATCAATGATAGTAACACTTACTATTTAATGAAAGATTTAGCTGTAGTTCATAAAAAGCCGACTCCAATTCAAATTGTTAAGGTTGATTATCCTAAACGGAGTGCGGCGGTAATCAAAGAAGCTTATTTTAAACAAGCTTCAACTACGGACTATAATGGCATTTTCAAGGGTAAGTACATTGATTTTGATGCAAAAGAAACCATGAATACCACCTCATTTCCGTTAAGTAATTTTCATGAGCATCAAATTATGCATATGAAGAAATGCGTTAACCAAGGGGGAATTTGTTTTACAATCGTTAAATTCGTAAAATCGGATGATATTTATGTTTTAAATAGTGATAAACTATTTAGTTTCTGGAACCGAATGGAATCTGGAGGGCGCAAGTCAATTACAAAAAAAGAATTTGATAAATTTGGATACAAAATTAATTATCAGATTAATCCAGTCCTTCCCTACCTGAGTGCCGTACAAAAAATTATTAATATCTTAAATTAAAAGGAGAAAAGTAAAGATGAGTTCAGATGAATTATATTCGCGAATTAAGAAAAATAAGCGACATATGGGACCGGTGGGGCATATTCTTTTGTGGATTGTTTTCTTCCTATTTGTCCTATTTTTATTAGGCTGTGGGATGTTTACTTATTATGCTGCCACTGCTCCTCACATTTCATATAGTACCTTATCAAGTGATAACTCAACTACTATTTATGATAAAGACGGAAAAGTGATTTCCCGTTTGGGAATGCAAAATAGAAATTATGTTAGATCGCAAGATATTCCCGAAAATTTAAAAAATGCAATTATTTCAGTGGAAGATCGTCATTTTTATACCGATAAAGGGATTGATCCAATTCGAATTGTCGAAGCAGCGGTTAGCAATGTTTTTGGTGGCGGTGGTTTACAAGGTGGAAGTACCTTAACCCAACAATTAGTTAAATTATCAGTTTTTTCAACTAAATCATCTGACCAAACCCTCAAACGTAAAGCTCAAGAAGCTTGGTTAGCAATTCAAGTTGATCGAAATTATAGTAAACAACAAATTTTGGAATTTTATATTAACAAAGTTTACATGGGGAACAATGCTTACGGAATGCAAACAGAGTCAGAAGTGCTTTTTAATAAACCGCTAAGTGAACTTGATTTATCTCAAACGGCGCTATTAGCTGGATTGCCACAAGCTCCTGTTTCTTATAATCCAGTTACTAATCCGGAATATGCTCGGGATCGGCGTAATCAAGTTTTAGATGCCATGGTTAAAAATAAAGCAATTTCAAAATCCCAAGCTGAAGCTGCTAAAAATGAAGACGTTGAAAAAGGTATCGATAAAAAACGTGCTCAAAGTAACCCTACTCAAGCTAATGAAAAATATGCAGATGGATACATTAGCCAAGTGATTCAAGAGTTACAACAAAAAGGATATAAATTAGACGCAGGAAACAAGGTCTATACTAACCTTGATATGGATATGCAAAAGCATATGTATAAATTGGCCAACGATAGCAACGAAGGACTAGGCTTCCCTAACAATGATTTTCAAATTGGGGCAACCGTAGTTGATCCTAATAATGGGAAAGTCGTTGCAATGCTTGGTGGACGTAAACAAAATACGATGTTTGGATTAAATCGAGCAGTTCAAACAGCCCGTTCCAGTGGTTCAACAATTAAACCATTAATGGATTATGGACCTGCTGTTGAATACCTACACTACCCTACTTACCAAACCGTAAAAGATACTCCTTTTACTTATCCTGGAACTAATATTAAAGTTAATAATTTTGATAATAAATATGAAGGTAACATGACGATGCAAAAAGCATTAGTCGAATCACGAAATGTTCCGGCTGTTCGGACCCTTGAAGCAGTGGGTATTGATCGGGCAACTGACTTCTTAAGTGGCCTAGGAATGACATTTGATAAGCCATTAACGCTTCAAAATGGTTTAGGTGCCTATGTTTCAACGGAACAAGAAGCAGCTGCTTTCTCTGCATTTTCAAATGGTGGAACTTATTATCAACCTTATATGATCGATAAAGTTGTTACCCCAACTGGTGATAGTGAAACCTTTGATACTAAGAGTAACCAAGCGATGTCGGCTGCAACAGCATTCATTATGACGCAAATGCTTAAAGGAGTTATTAATGATAGCGATGGTAGTGCAACGAGTGCTAGAATTTCTGGGTTGAATCAAGCTGGTAAATCTGGTCAAACTCAATACCCATCTGAATGGCTAAGTAAGGTTCCATATAATTCAGATATGGATGCATGGTTCACTGGTTATACCAAGCATTATTCAATGTCTGTTTGGACCGGTTATGATCAACCTTTCCAAGAAGGTCATCAAATTACGGGGGATCAATATACACTTGCCCAAAAATACTATAAGGCAGTTATGTCGACTGCATCAGAAGGATTACCAAATACTAATTGGACCAAACCTAGTGATGTTGTTAAAACGTATAAGGACGGTCATGATCAATACTATTTGGCAGGCTATGGTGAAAACCAAACTGTTAAGCCTGTATCATCATCTAGTGGGACCCAAAACCAACAGGTTAACAATAATCAATCGGTTACCAACAATAACCAGAATCAAAATAACCAACACCACAATGATAATAATTCTAATAATAATGGTAATACTAATAATGGAACTAATGCCCCTACCGAACAAAATCCTTCTGATAACAACCATAATAATAATGACAGTAATCAAACGAATAACAATAACGGTAACCAAACGAACAATGGAAACAATAACTCTAACCAAGGCTCTACAAGCCCTAAGCCTGAAAATAATAATCAACCACAAACACCATCAGATAATAAGCCTGCTACGCCATCTGATAATACTAATACTAGTCATTAAAAAAGGAATCGCTTTTACAGCGATTCCTTTTTGTTAACTTCTGATTATTTGAAAATTAAATAAATTAATAGGCCAACTAATGAACTGATTAATAAAACGACATCATTCTTAATCGTTAAAATAAAAGTTTCTTTTTTGACTTGGACAGCAAAAAATCGCTTGGTATTTTTAATAATGATGGGAATTGTTAAAAAGACGACTAACATTTCAATTGGTAAATACCTTAAAATAATTGCAATCAATAATAATAAATAGCCTAGTACGTAATAAGCTGTATAAAATTTAAGTGCCCCTTTTTTTCCGACATAGCTGACAAACGTGTGCCGATTTACTTTAAGATCAGCTTCATAATCACAAGTGTTATTAGCTAGCATAATATTAGCGATTGCACAAATTGCAATTCCAGAAACGAAAATTAACTTCCAGGCTAAATTCCAAGAATAGTCTGTCGTCGGAATATTAACTAAAACACATGCCAGCGTAATAATATAACCCATGGTTAATCCAGAAAATAATTCTCCTAAAGGTCCGTTTTCAATTGGATATTTACCACCAGTATATAAATAACCAATCAATGTGCTGAATAAGCCAAGTAACAGAATTGTAAGATTAGTTAAATATACAAGATAAAGAGCTAAAGCTGCTCCGCTTAAAATCATGGCGTAACATAAAGCTTTAAATAATTTTAAATCATTTTCATGACCAATCTTAGCGAATACTTCATCTTGATTTTGTTCAACTGCAAAATCTTTCGCATTATCATAATCTTTAATGCTATCACGCAAATTAACAATCATTTGCATTAAGCAACAGATCAATAAAAATACAATGGTGTTCAAAACATTAATTGCATTGAAATAATAAAGTGTGAATGAAATGCCTAAAACAAATGGCAAAATAGTAGCAATCAAACTATTGAATCTGACCATCTTTAAAACTTTTTGTAATTTTTGCAAAATTTATTCCCCCTTTTAATATTCTTATTTTACTACAAATAAGGATGGGTATATTACAATATTTGTAGTACAATTAATGTTGTAGTAATTAAATAAAGTGACATTTTGTCACTTGAGAATTAGGAGGCGAATGCGTATGACTGATGTACTTGTATTAGGTGCCGGTTATGCTGGTATGCGTGCATGTAAAGTTTTAGCTAAAAGTAAATTAGATTTAAACGTTACTTTAGTTAATAAAGATTCATACCATTATGACGCAACTGCTTTACACACGGTTGCCGCAGGAACTAATGTTCCAGAAAATATCGAAATGGATATTCGTGATGCTGTAAGCGACAAAATTAAATTTGTTCAAGATACGGTTATTGATATTAATAGAGAAAAGGATGAAGTTGAATTAGAAAAAAATGGTTCCCTTCACTTTGATTATCTATTTAATGCTTTAGGTTTTGAACCAGAAACTTTTGGAACTCCAGGAGCGGATAAATTTGCGCTAAAAATTAGTAATATTGACAATGCTTTAGCGGATTATCATACAATTTTAGCTGCTTTAGAAAAGTATCAAGAAACTAAAGATAAATCTTTACTTTCAATCGTGGTTGTTGGTGGTGGATTTACCAGTATTGAGTTACTTGGTGAATTAGCACATCAAGTTCCTAAATGGGCTAAAAAATATGGTTTTGCTAAAGATGATATGAAAATCACTTGTATTGCCCCAGGATTTTTACCAATGTTTGCCAAAAAATATGCAGACTATGCCCAAAGATACCTTGAAAATAAGGGAATTAAATTCATCATGGGTAGCACAGTTTCAGAAGTTAAAACTGACGGTGTTATTTATGGTGATGATAAGAACTTCCTTCCTGCTAATATTACTTTTTGGACTGCTGGGGTGCGTGGAAATCAAATCATGGCTAAAGCAGGATATGACCAACATCGTGATCGAGTTGCAGTTAATGATGATATGAGCTTGAATGACTTCCCTAACGAATACATCATTGGAGATGTTTCCGCTGTTAAAGATCCAGAAAGTGGTCGGATGTATCCTACCACTGGGCAAATCTCAATTGTTGAAGCAACCAACGCGGTTAAAAATTTAGAAGCTAAACTTCAACATAAAGAACCAGTTAAGTTCGTTTATAATTCATTAGGAACGGTTTGTTCCCTTGGACCTTATTCTGGAATTGCTGATATCAACTTGTTAGGAATTCACCTTAAACTCAAAGGAATTATCGTCCCACCTTTGAAACATGCAATTTTTAAACGTTCAGCTTTTGAATTATCTGGCCTAAAAGCCGCTCTTCAAAGCTAATTGTTAATTAAGGAGAATAGAGATAATGTTAAATCTAGGACTTAGTGTTTTACCACTAGCTCGTTTCCAATTTGCAATGACAACTATTTTTCACTTTTTCTTTGTTCCAATGTCAATTGGACTAGCATTAGTTGTCGCAATTATGGAAACTTTATACGTAATCAAAAAAGACCCAATGTACAAAACCATGACTAAGTTTTGGGGAAGAATTTTCCTACTTAGTTTTGCGGTTGGAGTCGTTACTGGTTTAATTCAAGAATTTCAATTCGGAATGAACTGGTCTGAATACTCAAGATTTATGGGAGATATTTTTGGGGCTCCCCTTGCAATTGAAGCATTACTAGCTTTCTTCATGGAATCAACTTTCATTGGAGTTTGGATGTTTACTTGGGATAAATTGAAACCAGCTTGGCATGCCTTGATGATTTGGTTAGTATTTATTGGATCATCAATTTCCGCCCTTTGGATTCTTGCTGCTAACAGTTTTATGCAACATCCAGTTGGTTACAAAATTAATACTGAAACTGGTCACGTTCAAATGACTAGCTTCTCTGCTTTACTTAAAAACCAACAATTATGGTATGAATTCCCCCATGTAATCTTTGGAGCATTTATTACTGGGGCATTCATCGTTGCAGGATTATCTGCAATTATGTTATTTAGAAACAAGTCGCCTAAGTTCTTTAGAAAATCAATGCGAATTGGTTTGATTATCGGATTATTTGCTTGTATGGGTAGTTTTATTTCAGGTGATATGCAGACGCAATACTTGATTAAAGAACAACCAATGAAATTTGCCGCTACCGAAGGAATTTATAAAAACACCGAAAGTCCAGCTCCTTGGACCGTTTTCCAAATTACTAACGAAAAGGATCATAAAGGTGAATTTAAGATTGAAGTTCCTTATATGTTAAGTATTCTTTCTTATCACAAACTTTCTGGTTCTGTAACTGGAATGGATCAAACTAACAAAGAACTTCACAAGAAATATAACAAAAAATTTGGTAAAGATATGAATTACAATCTACCAGTTAATACTTTATTCTTTGCTTTCCGGATTATGGGAGCTGGATTTGGTGCTTTAGCTGGGCTTGCAATTTTAGGTCTTTGGTTCTCAAGAAAGAAAAAAGATACAATTTTAAAACAAAAATGGCTTACCCTACTTCTTGGAATTGCAACATTTGGGCCATTCATTATTAATTCATCTGGATGGTTAGTTACAGAACTTGGTCGTGATCCATGGGTTGTTTACGGATTACTTCCAATTGCAGCAGCTGTTTCACCTTCCACTTCTGCAACTTCAGTATTATTTACTAACATTGTTTACTTCTTGTTATTTACTACCTTAGGTTTCTTCATGATTATGTATGCAAAACACTTCTTATTTGAAGGACCTGAAGGTTTAGGTGATAAGACAAATTACGATCTTGAAGATCCATTTTCTAAGGGGGCATTTGAAAAATGAGTTTCTTACAATTATTATGGTATGCCGTAATTGGTTTACTTTTCATTCTCTTCTTAGTTCTTGATGGTGCGGATTTTGGGGTTGGAATGGCTACTAGATTTCTAGCATCTAACTACACCGAACGAAAATTATTGCTTAGAACCATTGGACCACATTGGGATGGTAATGAAGTTTTCTTAGTTACTGCTGGTGGAGCAATGTTTGCTTCCCTACCTGGTTGGTATGCAAGTTTATTTTCAGGATTCTACCTTCTCTTATTCTTTGTTTTAATTGCGTTAATTTTTAGAGGAGTTTCCTTTGAATTTGCAGATGCTGCTTTAACCGATAAAGGTAAACGTGGCTGGTTATGGGTTAACTTTATTTCATGTTTGTTTATTCCCTTTTTACTAGGAATGCTATTTACCGATATGATTCAACCATTACCAATTGATGCTGGTGGAAATGTTTTCGTAAGTTTTTACAACGTGGTTAATCCCCTTTCAATACTTGGTGGACTTTGTATTACTGCTGTATCACTTTATCAGGGATTAAATTACATTGCGCTTCGTACAGAAGGTTTACTCCGTTATCATGCTTCCCGTTTAGCTGATAATTTATATTGGATTGCTTATCCTGTTGAAGTATTAATCGTAATTGCTTTGTACTTCCAAACTAATTTTTACGAACGTCATCTTGTAGCAACTTTAGTTTTCTTAGTTTTAATTGTTGCAGTAACGATTTGGGGACAAATTGCATGTGCAACTGATAAAGAAGTTCAAGCAATTATGGCTAGTTCATCATTATTTGCATTAATCGTAATGTTAATCTTCACTGGATTATTCCCATATGTTTTAATTGCGGATAATCCTGCCCATAGTTTGTTAATTAAAAATGTTTCTTCTTCACCATATACTTTAGTGATAATGACAATTGTGTTGGTAATTCTTTTACCAATTATGCTTGCCTACTTTATTTGGAGTTATGCATCACAATGGCACCGAATTTCACTTAAAGAATTCAAAAAAGAATTGGAAAATGGTGAAGGATATTAGTTAAGATTGGAGAATTGATATGTTTGATAAACAACTCATGTCTATTCCCGGTGTCAAAAAGTTAATTACTAAACTTAGTTGTTTGGCAGTTATCCAATCTTTAGCAATTATATTAGAGGCTTACTTCTTATCAGTAGCAGTCGTTAATACATGGAGCTTAAAAAAAATTACAGCATTGCTCTTGCCAATGCTGTATTTTTTTATAGCCTTTGTGGTTCGCTATTTGATCACCAGAATTGAAAATCAATTAACTGATCATTTTGCAACGAAAGCTACTGGTGAAATTAAAACTCAATTGCTTACTAAAGAATTTGAGCTTGGTCCTCGGATGATTAGTCAAATCGGATCAGGTCATTTAATTACTTTGGCACTTGAGGGAACAGATAAAATTGAAAATTATTTTAATTTAATTATTCTAAAAACCGTTAATATGTCAATCATTCCAGTTGTTTTATTAATTGCAATTTTTATGATTGATTTCATTTCTGGAATTACCCTCTTTTTAGTTTTTCCCATCATTATTATTTTTATGATTATCTTAGGCCTAGCTGCGCAAGCAAAATCAGCCCGTCAGTACAAAGGTTTTAAAGATATGTCAAATAATTTCGTAGATACGATGCGGGGATTAAAAACTTTAAAACTTTTTGGCTTAAGTGATAAGTATGCTGATAACCTTTATCGGGTTAGTGAAAATTATCGGAAGAGTACCATGAGTGTCTTAAAAGTTGCTTTACTTTCAACTTTTGCTCTTGATTTTTTCACTACCATTTCAATTGCAATTGTAGCGGTCTTTTTAGGAGTTGCCTTAATTGACGGTAAAATTTTATTATTACCTGCTTTAACCATTTTAGTTTTAGCTCCCGATTATTTTTTACCAGTTAGAGATTTTGGTGATGATTACCATGCTACTTTAGACGGTAAAAACGCGTTAACTAATATTTTTGAGATATTAAAAATCAAATCCCCTTCTAGTAAAATAAAATTAACTAATTTTACTGGTTGGAAGCAAAATAGCGAATTAAAGGTTACCGATTTAAACTTTCTTTACGATAAAACTAGTCCAGCTCTAAAAAAGATTAATTTTGAAATTAAAGGGTATCAAAAAATTGGGATTGTTGGACGTTCTGGTTCCGGTAAGTCAACCCTTTTAAATATGTTAGGCGGTTGGCTTGAACCATCCAATGCCAATCAATTACCATTTAATGTGGACGGTGAAAAAGTCGATAGTTTAGCCCAAATCGAATGGCAAAAACACATTAGTTATATTCCCCAAGATCCGTATATTTTCACTGGTACAATTGCTGAAAATATTGCTTTTTATCAACCCCAAGCAAGTGCCCAACAAATTAAAAGTGCCGCAGAAAAAGCCGGACTAATTGATTTTATTAGTCAATTAAAAGATGGTTTTGCTACCAAAATTGGTGAGAGTGGTCGTGGAATTAGTGGTGGTCAAGCTCAACGAATTGCACTTGCTCGGACCTTGTTAGATAGTAATCGAGAAATTTTATTATTAGATGAACCAACTGCTCATTTAGATATTGAAACGGAATATGAGCTTAAACAAACAATGTTGCCCATTTTTAAAAATCATTTAGTCGTATTTGCAACTCATCGTCTTCATTGGATGCAAAATATGGATTATATTTTGGTGATGGATGATGGTAAGTTAGTGGAACAAGGAACACCTACCGAATTAATGAATAAAAATGGAATCTATAGAGAATTAATTGATGAGATTCGAGGTGCAGATCAAAATGCGTAAAATCTTTAAAAATGATACGTGGATTAAGCCCTATCTAGCTAGATATAAAAAACTTTTAGTTCTAGTATTTTTCTTAGGAGTACTAACCTTTTTCTGTGCCATTGGATTAATGTTTGTGGCCGGATATCTAATTAGTCGGTCAGCCACTCATCCCTATAATATTTTAATTGTTTATGTACCCGTTCTTTTAACTCGAGCATTTGGGATTGGAAGACCACTATTTAAATATTTAGAACGAATTAATAGTCATAATTGGGTATTGAAAGTTACGTCCTTATTAAGAAAGCGGTTATACGTTACCCTTGAAACTAGTGCTATGTTTTTAACTAGTAAATTTCAAACTGGGGATTTGCTCAGTATTTTAGCTGAGGATATTGATCATTTGGAAAATCTATATTTAAGAACGATTTTTCCGACCATCGTCGCTTATATTACTGGAACCATTGTAGTTATCTGTTTGGGAATTGTTAGCTGGCCTTACGCCCTTTTTATGTTAGCTTGTTTTGCAATTATCTTACTGTTTATTCCCTTGGCTTCGGTTGCCATGAGAGGAGCTGCTAAGGAGTACGAAAAATCATTGGTTCATGAATCATACAGTGAATTAACCGATGCAACCTTTGGGATTGGTGATTGGATGATTTCTGGAAGAAAAAATGGCTTCTTAAAACGCGTTACACAAAATGATGCTAAGTTAGCTCAATCCAATTTCAAAACTCATAAATATGAATGGAATCGTGATTTACTGGTTAAAATAATGTTTGCAATTATTTTAATTGGTACACTGGTTTGGTCAAACTGGTTTTTCACTACTTCACAGGCAATGGCTAATTATGCAGCAGCATTTGTATTAGGGGTCTTTCCCTTGATGGACGCCTTTATCCCTGTCAGTCAAGCCATGGAAGAATGGCCAATGTATAAGGAATCAGTTGTCAGATTAAATAAACTATCGAATGACGAAGTTAAGCTTCATCCAAATCAATCTAAGGCTAATCCAGCTACCTTTAAAGAAATTAAAATGAATGATGTAACTTTTAATTATCCTGGCGAATCAATTAGTTTAATTAAAAATGTTTCTTTAGAAGTAAAAAAAGGCCAAAAATTGGCAATTATTGGGCCAAGTGGCGTGGGAAAAACGACCCTTCTTCAATTATTATTAGGTGCTTTAGTTCCAACTGATGGATCAGTAACCATTGATGGCATTAATGTTTTGAGATTACAGAAAAATCAGGCTAAATGGTTTAGCGTTTTAGATCAGCGTCCCTTTCTATTTAATACCTCTGTTTTAAATAACGTTCGTATTGGAAATGAAGATGCCAGTGATGAAGCGGTTAAGCAAGCATTAAAAGATGTCGGACTAGCTGATTATATTCAATCTTTACCGGATGGATATGACACTAACGTTCGCGAAAGTGGAGTTCGTTTTTCTGGTGGACAACGCCAACGATTAGCATTGGCTAGAATTTTATTGCAAAATAATCCAATTGTGCTACTTGACGAACCCACAGTTGGGCTTGATCCAATTACCGAAAATGATTTAATTAATACGCTAGATCGGGTCTTAAAGGATAAAACAGTTATTTGGGTAACCCATCATCTTCAAGGATTATCAAATATGAATCAAGTTATTTTCTTAGAGAACGGATCAATTAAAATGCAAGGAATTCCAACCGAGCTATATAAAAACAACCCCCGTTACCGTAAGCTATATGCTATGGATCAAGGAGTTGTTCAAGATTAACTATTCAAATAATTTTGCAACAATCATGTTTAACGTTAGTTTTGCATGACCATCAGGTAAGTTGTTAATTAATTGGGTACATTCATTGAGAGTCTTAACCAGGGTCTTATGAGCTTTTTCTAAGCCCCCACTCAATTCAATAATATTTTGAATCTTTTGAAGATCAGCTGAACCTAGCTGGTCTTTTTTTAGTAGCGTACGTAATTCTTTTTTATAACTAGTTTGCAAAGTATAAATGATAGGAAGTGTATAAATTCCCTCTGTAACGTCTTCTAATTTTGGCTTACCAGTCGTGTAGGTTGGATTAAAATCAAGTAAGTCATCTCTAATTTGAAAAGCATCACCTAACTTAGATCCAATTTTTTCTGCTAATTTAATAATTGATTCATCAGCACCACCTAAGATTGCCCCTTCAGCAGCACTATTAATAAATAAAGCTGAAGTTTTTCCGTTGATGGCTTTAAAATAATCACTTTCTGATCTTTTTAAATTGTTTTTAGATAGACTTTGATGTAATTCACCATCTAAGATCGATTGAATTAACTCAATATTAAAATTCAAATTCTTTTTATCAGGTGCATATTCAATTAATAATTTAAAATATTGAGTGAATAGATAATCACCTAGGTAAATTGCTTCATGTTGCCCAAATTGTTGATTTAGGGTTTTGGCAGTACGACGTAAGTCTGATTCATCAATGACATCATCATGAACTAATGATGCTAAATGAATTATTTCGATTGAAGCTGCAGCCTTTTCAAACAACAATTCATCATGATTAGGTCCAAATTCACTAAATAATAATAGTAAAGCTGCCCGAAGCATTTTCCCATTACCATTAATTAAATTATCAATCCCCTTTTTAAACTTTCGATTATCAATGTTGATTTGATTAATCATGATTTTTTGCGTTGTTTTTAATTTATTTTCTAAAGTTGGGAACTGTTTCCATAAACTATAATCCATAAATTTTACTTTTCCTTAATGTTTTTAGTTATATTCTATCATATTAAATCATAGTTAAAATTAAAAAAACATGAATGACAATTTTACCATCCATGTACTATTGCTTTTTAATTTTAAAAATTGGGATTTTAGGTAATTCTGCTGGTTGCTGATTTGATCCATTTTTTTGTTGTTCATAATTAGCATGTTGAGCCTCAACTTGAGCAGCCGTCGTGATATTTTGTTTTTTCCAAGCAATTAAAATACGGTCAATGTATTTTAAACTATAAACTTGCTTTAAAACAGCTTCTCGAAGTGCTAATTTAACAATTTTAGTTGAATATTTATCAACCGTTAACCAGCTATTAATCGTTTCTAGTTCAATTGGCGATAGAGGACGTCCAAATTCCTGGGTAAAATCATTAAATAGCGTTTGGCGCTTTGTTAAAGTTTCTTGGTGTGACTCCTTCTGATTATCATCTACTTCAACTTTAGTAGTAGGTTGTTGCTGTAAGATTTGATTTATTTTCTGATGAAGAGGTTTAAAACTATATTCAGTTGCGGTTTTGCTACCATCAACGATTGCAATGAATTGCTTTGAGACCAATTGATGAATGGTATCAAAAACAAGACTAGTTTCAAATCCCGTTGCATCAGCAATTAATTGTGGTTCAGGGAACGGATTTCCCTGTTCTTTCAAGTAAAATAGTTCAATTAATATAACTGTTTCAGTTGCTGTTAAACCAAATTGTTTTAGATTAGTCAAAAGCACACCTGAAATATTAACCGACCCATATTCTAAGTATTTAATTAAACTACTATCCATAGTTAGTCCACCTTATACATGCCATGACTTAAGTACGTTACCATTTTTAAAATTAATGGTAACGTACTTATAACTGCCATCTTCATTTTTTAAAGAGACCAGCCAAGCAGGCTTATTCTTAACTAAAATTAAGCCTACATTTGTCAGCCTTTGTTTATTATTATCTTTGGCAATCATTTCTGCACGAGTTTGACTAATGCCATCTGATTGTTTAAAAATTTTGATGTGTTTCATACTTTTGTTAACAACCGCAAATGATGCTTGATTAGCTTTATTTTTTCCCGCGACTGAATAATAGATGGTTCCAACGTTATTTTTACTGAAATTTGAGACATCGTGAAATTTAGCATACTTCTCCACTAAATCAATGGTGATTGCTTGTTTTTTTTGAAATGGACGTTGGGCAATATGAAGTACCGTTAGCCCCGTTAAAGTAAGAACAATGACTAATGCCAGTAATAACTTTGAATACCGTAATAATCGCATACGTAATAATCTTTTTTCTCGCATAAATAACCTCTTTTAATTTGCTGTAATAATTTAATTATAGCAAATTATCATCTTTTTTTTGCATTAAAAAATGCTCTATTTTTGGTTGATAATTCTTCAAGGTCTCCCTGGAAAACATTGAGATTATCATTAAATGAACGCATAATTTGGTCACCATACCTCTGGGTTAGTAAGCGATTATCCAAAATGGTGATGGTACCGTAATCATTTTTGTTACGTAGCAAACGACCCATTCCTTGTTTTAAATCCATAATTGTTTGTGGTAAAGCGTAACTAGTAAATGGATTCTTTTTTTCTTTTCTTAAATAGGTCGTTCGTGCTTTTGTGAGTGGATTATTTGGGGCAGCAAATGGAAGTCTGGGAATAATAACTGATTTTAAATAGTTATCAGGAAAATCAACCCCTTCCCAAAATCCCTTTGCCCCTAGAATAATTGGGTTCTTAGTTTCTTGAAATTTTCTAATGATTTTATCTTGACTACCTGAGATTCCTGATCCCAAAACGTAAGGATGCTTTTCCCGTGAACAAATGTTTTGGTAAACGGCTTCGATTAATTTAAGGGAATTGAACAATACAAGGGTTGGAACTGGGTAACTATTGTATATATCAAGAACCGAGTCAGCCAAGTATTGCACGTACGCATCGTTATGCACATCTTCGGGCATTGGGGTTTGCGTTGAGATGAGTAATTGGGTTTGATTATCATAATCAAAATCCGATTTAAGTCGCTTCATCCTGGTATTATTCCGGTTTAAATCGAGTTGGTCATAGATAAATTGAGATTTTTTTGAAGTGAATAAGACCGCGCCAGTAAAAATAGTTGGTTGAAAGTATTTATAAATATCTTTACTCAAGGTATTTGTAGAATTTAGTTGAAAACTTTCCAAAGTAACGTTATTTGGATCATGATCACTGCCATATTTCATCAAAATTACATCTGCCAATTCATCAATTGAAAAATCAGTAATAATCTGTGTCAATTGGTTAATAAATTCAATGATTTGGTTCAAATGTTCATTGAATTTTAAAAACGATTCATAATCTGATGGCATCCAACGTTCAGAATTATTTGAAATTTGAAAATTAAAGTTTTTTAAAATCAAAGTTAAGTCATGATTTAACTGACTTATTTTCAAAAATTGTAAACGATTTAAATTGATAAAATCTTGTAGTTTATCACGACGTAAGCCCTTTACAAATTCTTGAGCCTTGAGCCGTTTCATAAAACTTTTAGCAAATTGATTATTTAAGTAGCTATTAATTTCTGCAATTTGATCAACTAGTTTGATAATTTTTGCTGTTTCAGAAAGTAAATGATGATCATTTGCAAAAATATCATTTAAATTTTCAGCATGCGTTTGAAAAACATCATTTCTGACTCGTCCACTATTTTGTTTAATGGTACCGAGCCATAAATGATTTTGTTGAGCATTATAGGCAACTTCGGAAAGCTTAGCTGCTTCATCGATTACTAAATATGGCTTCTGGTTTAAGGTTTCATTAATTTTACGAGCGTTTTGATATAAATAATTATGGTTGGTAATTACTAAATCAGCATTTTTCAGTTTTTCGGTCTGGCGATTAAGGAAATCATAACTGCCTAAATCAAGATTATCATCAGAAAAACCAGCTTGATAATTAATTTGATTGGTTATCATAGCTTTTTTAGGTAATCCTAATTCGTCTAAGTCCCCAGTTTCAGTTTCAGTTAACCAAACTAAAATTTTTGCTTTAATAAATTGTGATTGTTTATTCCCATCATCGATGATTAGACTTAATAAAAATCGGTTTAAATCCAAATAATGACTTTTACCTTTCAAAATGACAGAACTAAATCCAAACCCCAGTTGCTGATTTAGGACCTGGTTCACGGTTTTTTGTAATTGATTTTGCAAAGCGATTGTGGCGGTACTAATTACCACCGATTTGCCCTTACGACATAAGTAAGCCATTGGAATTAAATAGCCTAATGTTTTACCACTTCCGGTAGGTGCTTCAATTAACAAATTAGTAGGTTTCTTCTTACTATCATTAAAATTACGATAGATAAGATTCATCATTTTACTCTGTGATTCTCGCCAACTATAATTTGGTTCTAAGAGTTTTAACTTTTTATTTTTAGTTGTGGGAAATTGAGGGATTTTTAGATGATCAGTTGGGTTTTGAGTTTTAGGCTTTTTAAGTACCACGCCTTCTACATTGATTAAATCTTTTGGTAAAGAATGGGACTTACTATTTCCACTTTGATACAATGATTTAATGAAGTCATTAGTATCCTGGGGTAAATCGAGATTAAGCTCTAAAATACTTTTTAAAGTGGTTTGCGGAATTGTTTTAATTTTGTCCGTAATTTTAAGGAGTAAGACTGCGGTTGCCGCTGCGTCACTAGCAGATGAATGCGGATGTTTATGCGTAATTTTAAAGTGGCTACTTAAATCACTTAAGCGATAACTATTTAAAGCTGGAAAGAAAATTTGCGTTAAACTAACCGTATCAATAGCCGGGATTTCTAATTCTGGAAAACCAACTTTTTCTAAGAAGGTATTCAAAAAAGGAAAGTCAAAATTAACATTATGCGCCACAAACACAGTGTTTTTTAATTTTTTGTAGATAGTTGCTGCTACTTGGTCAAAGGTTGGTGCATTTTTAATTGTCTCGCTAGTAATTCCAGTTAGCTTTGAAATTTCATCTGAGATTTCGACTCTATCATTAATGTAGGTTGAATAGGCGTCAACTACTTGATGATTTTTCACAAATCTTACGCTAAATTGTATAATATGTGCCCCTTGTTTGATACTGGTTCCGGTAGTTTCCATATCAACAACTGCATATGTCGTATTTTGATCCATTAATCTCCCTACTCTCGTTCTTATAAGCTACTCTAATTCTACTACAAAATCCTTTAAATCGATAATATCAAATCACTCTGAATGATTGGTTATATCAGCAAATATGATAAAATATAACAGTTAAGAAAGTGAGCGATTATTAAATGAATAAAGAAGCAACCGGAAAGAGTCATGCAAAAGTCATTTTTTTAGGTGAACACAGTGCTGTTTACCAAAAACCAGCGATTGTGCTTCCCCTTCCCCAAATTGAAGTTACAGCGATTATCAAACCCAATCATTCTGATGAATCTAGAATTGATAGTCAATACTTTAATGGTCCGCTATCGAAATTGCCCGTCACAATGTTGGGACTCGCTAAGTTAATTGATCGCTTAAATCAAGCTCTAAATAATCAACAGCTTAATTTTGACATTCAAATTATTAGTGAGATTCCCCTTGGTCGTGGAATGGGATCGTCAGCTGCAATTTCAGCTGCAATTACTCGAGCTTACTTTGCCTACTTTAAACGATCATTAGACAGTCAAGCCTTAGATCAGTTTATTAACGTGGAGGAGTCAATTACGCACGGAAATCCAAGTGGAATTGATGCTAAAACGGTAATTTCTGATCAACCAATCTTATTTGAAAATTCGAAGTTTATAAAAATTTCCTTTAACACAACGGGCTATATCATCATTGCCGATACTGGGGTTTCTAGTAACACTAAAACCGCGGTTGATCAGGTACGAAAGCAGTTAAATCATAATCCAGAAATTGTTAAACAAGAAATTAATCAATTAGGTGATTTAACAGAACAAGCGAAAATCACTTTAAATAAGAATGTAATCAAAAAAACTGGTCAAATAATGAATCAAGCCCAAACAATTTTAGCTAATTTAGGGGTTAGTTCTCCAGAAATTGATCATTTAATTTCTGTCGCTAAAGCAAATGGCGCTTTAGGTGCCAAATTAACTGGAAGTGGTATGGGTGGTTGTATTATTGCAATTTCTAATAGTAGCAAGCAAGCCCAAATGATTAAAACCCAATTACTAAAAAATGGGGCTAAGTCAGCTTGGATTCAATCCTTAAATGAAATTAACTAGTGAGGCAAATTAATGACAATTTCTAAAACTAAAATTACTGCTCGAGCACACACCAACATTGCTTTAATTAAATATTGGGGTAAAGCAAATCAAAAGTTAAAGTTACCTACGACCAGTAGTCTATCACTAACTTTAAATGATTTTTACACTGATACATCTGTTTTATTTAATGAAGCCCTTACCGAAGATAAAATTATTTTCAATGGAGAGCAATTACCAAAAGAAAAAGCTCAACGAATTGTTAAATTTCTTGATTTGGTAAGAGATTTAGCTCATATCAATGTCTATGCAGAAGTTTCTACAATTAATAAGGTTCCCACTGCTGCTGGATTAGCGTCTTCTGCATCTGGTTTTGCAGCCCTTGCTGCCGCAGCTAGTAAAGCAATTGGGTTAGAATTAAGTAAAAGAGACCTTTCGCGGTTAGCTCGACAAGGATCTGGTTCTGCAACTAGAAGTATTTACGGTGGTTTTGTAGAATGGGAAAAAGGAACTAACGATGAAACATCGTATGCAATTCCAATTGAAGAACACGTTGATTGGCCAATTAACGTAGTTGCGGTCATGGTTAATCAATCTGAAAAGCAAATGAGTAGTTCCAAGGGAATGCAAATCTCCGTTAAGACCTCCCCTTACTACGCTGTTTGGGAAAAGATTTCTGTCCAAGCACTTGAAAAAATCAAAGTTGCGATTAAAAATCGTGATTTTAACGAAATGGGAAAAATTGCTGAAGAAAATGCCATGCAAATGCATGCGTTAACTTTGAGCTCATCACCTGATTTCACTTACTTTGATGCTGATTCATTGAAAGTCATGAATTTAGTTCATAGTTTGCGAAAAAATGGATTAGCTTGTTATTTTACAATGGATGCTGGTCCAAATGTTAAAATATTAGTAGAAAAAGCCAACACTACTAAATTAGTTAAGGAATTAGAAAAACAATTCGGTTCAGATAAAATTGTGGTTACCACGCCAGGACCAGGAATTGAGTACCAATAAAAATATATTACGAAAGAAGTTATTTTTTTGATTACTACAAAAGCACCCGGAAAATTATATCTAGCTGGCGAATACGCCGTGGTCGAGACTGGACACCCTGCAATTATTGCCGCAGTTAATCGATTTGTCACTGCTGAAATTGAAGAAGCAAAAGATTTTGGAACCATCACTTCGCAACAATATGAAAAAACCATGTTACATTGGCAACGAATTAATTCAGAAATTGTTTTAGATGATCGGGATAATCCTTTTAAATACATCGTTTCTGCTATCAAAGTTGTTGAAGAATACGTTAAATCGCTACAACTTAAACTAAAAACGTTTAACATTAACATTAATAGCGAATTAGATAGTGGTGACGGAAAAAAGTATGGGCTAGGCTCCTCTGCCGCTGTAACAGTTGCAACCATCAAAGCTGTTTGTAAACTATATCAACTAAATTTAACTAAAATTGAGTTGTTTAAGTTAGCTGCCATTGCCCATTTTGAAGTTCAAGGAAATGGATCACTAGGCGACATTGCTTCTAGTGTTTTTGGAGGATTAATTTCTTATACTTCGTTTGATCGGACTTGGCTATCAGGCTTTAGAAAAAGAGTTTCATTGAACAAGCTAGTTAAGTTAGAGTGGCCAAGTCTAGAAATCATTCCTTTAAAAATCCCTTCCAATTTGAAGTTTTTAGTGGGTTGGTCGGGAGCACCTGCCTCAACTTCCCACTTAATTGATAAGGTCGAGTTGAAAAAAGGAAAAAACAACACGCGTTATCAAAAGTTTTTACATGATAGTAATAAATGTGTTCATGATATTACTAATGGTTTTCATCAAGATAACATTAAAATTATTATGAATAACATTAAAAGAAATCGCCAACTCTTACTAGAATTAGGTCATATGGCTAATGTTGTGATTGAAACCCCTAAGCTTAAAGAATTAATTGAAATTGCTGATTATTTTGGTGGTGCAGCAAAAACCTCTGGAGCTGGTGGTGGTGATTGCGGAATTGTCTTTATCAAAAATGATCAGTCAGTTAATCAATTAGTTGAATCTTGGGCAAAACACGGAATTGAGCGTTTAGATATTGAAATTTATAATTATTAAGAGGTTGTCATAATGGTAAGTATTCAGTCACACCGCAAAGATGAGCATTTATCTTTAGCCAAAAAATTTCATAAAACAACGGCACAGGCTGGATTTGACCAAATTCGGTTTGTCCCTAACCCACTTCCCGAAATTGATTTTGCGGATGTTGATATCTCTACTAGCGTTGGTTCGTTAAACTTTAAGGTCCCCTTTTACATTGAAGCAATGACTGGTGGTAGTGAATATACTGGAAAGATTAACCGCCAATTAAGTGAAATTGCTGAAAAATTACAGCTTGCTATGGCAGTAGGAAGTGAAAGTGTTGCACTTCGGGAACCCCAACTCGAAAAAACCTTTTCAATTCTTAAGGAAAGCAACCCGCAAGGACTAAAAATTGCCAATTTAAGTGCTAATGCTTCAATTGAAGAGGTTAAGAAAGCAGTGAAATTGATTAACGCTAGTGCCATCGAACTACATATTAATGTTGCTCAAGAAGTGGTAATGCCTGAAGGTGATTGTACTTTTAAGTGGCTTGATAATATCAAAAGAATTGTTAGTAATTTGGCGCTTCCCGTAATTGTTAAAGAAGTTGGGTTTGGTATGTCACAAGAAGCCATTCAACAATTAAAAGCAATTGGGGTCCAATATATCAATCTTGGTGGTAAAGGTGGGACAAATTTTGTTCAAATCGAAAATTTCCGCCGGACTAACAAAGATATGAATTACCTTGAAGATTGGGGATTAACCACAGTTGAATCATTATTTGAGGCGCAAGCAGTTCCTGATTTGCACTACATTGCTGCTGGTGGAATCACTACCCCACTTGATATTGTTAAAGCCCTTTATTTAGGTGCTGACGCTGTTGGCGTTGCAAGTGCAGTATTAACTTCACTAATTGATAACGGTTGTGAAAAGACCGAAATAATGCTTTCAGAGTGGATTTATGGAATTAAAGCTATTTTTGTAATGCTTGGAGTAAAAAACATCACTGAACTAAGAAAGCGTAAACTTATTATTAGTGCTGAATTACAAAATTATTTGCAACAAAGAAACCTAAACTAAAAACGACTTCGATAATGAAGTCGTTTTTATTATGCTTTAAAGCGTAATCCTTTTGGAAAGAAGTTCTTAATGGTCCCTGACACTACTTTTCCAAAGCCCACTGACATTTCATCACAAATTAAGAGATACCACCCTTTTTCTAAACTTGAGTTAGTTGAAATCGTATCTCCATGAACATATATTTTCCATTCTGCTCGAGTAATGTTTAATTTATTTTTTACATCATTAGGATTAATTTCTAATGCTAGACCATACGCTGGTTCAATCCGATTTTTCTTAATTTGTCCTAATGGTGTTCCTGGACGCATCACCTTTAAGCCATCTAGATTAGGAATTTCTGGATTAAATGAATAAAGGGTTTCTCCAAATTTTAATAAGTTTTGGGGATTAAAATTAACAAAATTAGCTTCCTTAAATTTTTCCCAGTCTTTTTTAAGTGCTCCAGAGACATTAGACCGTTGATATTTAATTTTTCCCGGAGTCCCCTCATCTAGATTTTGTAATTTAGCCACAAAATGACCATCACCTTTAAATAAATGGGGAAATAAGCGTACCGTATTACTTAAAGCTGAATTTCCATTTGCCCAATCTGGTCTTCCACTACTCATTCCTTTAAACCTTTTAATTGGTAAAATTTTAAAGTTATAGTTTTCAACTAACCAAGCAATAATCTGTTCATCTTCTTCGGGGGCAAAAGTACAAGTTGAGTAAATAATTTGGCCACCTGGTTTTAACATTTTCACGGCTGCTTTGATAATTTCACGTTGCAAGGTAGCACACTCTTGGGGATAATTTTCTGACCAATAAGTGGTGGCATCGTGATTTTTTCGAAACATGCCCTCACCTGAACAAGGTGCATCAATTAAAATTTTATCAAAATATTTTTTGAAATGTTTGGCTAAATTATCTGGATTTTCATTTAAAATCAATGGATTCTTAACGCCAAATCTTTCAATGTTTTCCACTAAAATTTTAGCTCTTCCTCGGTCAATTTCATTTGAGACCAATAGCCCTTGGTTCTGCATCAAATTGGCCAATTGAGTTGACTTTCCTCCGGGTGCGGCACAAAGATCTAAAACTTTTTCACCCGGTTGTGGATTAGCGACTTGGGCTACAAACATTGCTGATGGTTCTTGGCTATAAATATAACCACTTTGATGTTCTGGTGATTTTCCATCAATTTTACCAATAAAACCATTATCAACATATTCAATTGGTTGCTCGGTATTAACTTGGATTTTAGCTTTTGGTTTTAACTGATTAATTCGAAATCCGTGATCAGGATTATCATCAAAACTGTTAAGGAAAGCTGGATACTCATCACCTAAAAGTTGTTGGTATTTTTCTTTAAATTTTTCTGGTAAGTTCACTTATTATTCTCCTCAAAGGTTTCCGTAGCTTTAATTGCATTTTTCCAATTATGGTATAGTTGGATTCTTTTAGTTTCAGCCATCTTAGCATTGAAAGATTTTCCAACCGGCTTAATGGCTTTTAATTCGTCAATTTCTTTCCAATAGCCAACTGCTAGCCCAGCTAGAAAAGCGGCTCCAAGGGCTGTTGATTCAGCAGTTGCAGAACGTTCAATTGATTGATCTAAGATATCTGCTTGAAATTGCATTAAAAAATCATTTTTGGAAACTCCCCCATCAATTACTAGTGAATTTAATGGGACCTGAGTTTCTTCAGTCATGGTATTAATTACATCTTTAGTTTGGAACGCTAATGACTCTAGGGTTGCTTTAACGATTTCATTAATTCCAGTATGATGAGTGATGCCTAAAATGGAACCTCGCACGTTTTCGTTCCAGTAAGGTGCCCCTAATCCGGTAAAAGCTGGGACTACAAATAACGGTTCATCATTAGCGGCAGCTGCCATTTCTGCAGTTTTAGTCACATCATCAATTAGTTTCAGTTCATCTTTTAGCCATTGAATAGCAGCCCCAGCAATGAAGATGCTACCTTCGAAGGCATAGTAAACTTTTCCGTTAATTCCATAAGCAATTGTGGTTAAGAGACCTCGTTGTGAAAACTTAGGTTTATCACCTAAGTTCATCATAATAAAGGCCCCAGTTCCGTAAGTATTTTTAGTCATACCGGGATCTAGTGCTAATTGTCCAAATAACGAAGCCTGTTGATCTCCAGCAATTCCAGAAATAGGAATTTGAACTCCCATGAAAGTAAAGTTTTGCGTATAACCATAAATATGTGAAGATTCTTCAACTTGAGGCAGCATCTTTTTGGGGATGTTAAAAATGTCTAATAGTTCTTGATCCCATTTTAATTGATTAATGTTAAATAGCATGGTTCTACTAGCATTAGTCACATCAGTTGCATGGACTTTACCAGCAGTTAATTTCCATAGTAACCAAGTATCAATGGTTCCAAACAATAAATCGCCGGTTTCTGCTAATTCCTGTGCTCCAGGAACTTGATCTAAAATCCACCTGATTTTAGTAGCTGAAAAATATGAATCGATAATTAAGCCCGTAGTTTGTTGAATTTTATCTGCTAGTCCTTGTTGTTTAATTTGTTTAGTAAGATCATTGGTTTGTTTGGATTGCCACACAATTGCGTTATAAATTGGTTTTCCGGTCGTTTTATTCCAAACCACAGTGGTTTCCCTTTGGTTACTAATTCCAATTGAACGAACCTTATATGGTTGGGTTTCCGTTTGAAATAAAACGTCAGAAATCACTGATTCCGTTTTATTCCAAATCTCGTTAGCGTCTTGTTCCACCCACCCTGGATTAGGAAAAATTTGTTTGATTTCTTTTTGGGAACGTCCAATTTCTTGTCCCTGATGATTAAATAAAATAGCACGGACTGAAGTGGTTCCTTCGTCAATTGCCATGATATATTGTTCGTTTTTCATAATAAACTCCGTTTGTTTTTAGTATTTTAATTATAACGCTTATAAGAGTTTTAGTAATTTTTTTTGCTATCTTCTGGAGGTGCAATTAATTTTTTTTAAAAGTTACTGGTGCTATACTTGGCTTGTAAAATAACGGGTTAATTAATAAGGGAGATTCAAAATGGAATTTAAAAAGGTTACTGTCGTCGGTGGCGGAACGTTAGGTTCACAAATTGCTTATATGTCAGCTTTTCACGGTAAGGACGTTACTATTTGGGGTAGAAAAGATAGTTCGCTTGATCATGCTAAAGAACGAATTGGTCGTTGGGCTCAAGCGGTTAAAGAAGATCTTGATGCTACCAAGGCACAATTAGATGCAGCAACAAATCATCTTACTTACACAACTGACCTAGCAAAAGCACTTAAAGGTGCTGATCTTGTAATTGAAGCTCTTCCAGAAAATATCGAAACTAAAAAAGATTTCTATGCAAAATTCGCTAAATTAGCTGATCCTAAAACAATTGTTGCCACGAATACATCAACCCTTTTACCATCACAATTTGCTGACGATACTGGTCGTCCTGATAAATTTTTAGCTTATCATTTTGCCAATGAGATTTGGAAAAATAATACTGCTGAAATTATGTCACAAAGTAAAACTGATAAAGATCTTCCAGCAATGTTTGTCAAATACTCTAGAGAAATTGGAATGGTCCCATTATTAGTTAACAAAGAACAACCCGGTTATATTTTAAACTCCTTGTTAGTTCCATTCTTAACTGCTGGGATTCAACTTTGGGTTAAAGGAATTTCTGATCCTAGAACCATTGATAAAACTTGGATGATTGCGACTGGTTCACCAATGGGACCCTTTGGTTTTGTTGATATGATTGGATTGAGAACTGTTTATGAGATTAATAAAATGACAGAAGATTCAACTTCACAAAAAGCCGCCGAATTATTAAAAAAGATGATTGATAAAGGTGAAATTGGGGTGGAAGCAGGAAAAGGATTTTACACTTATCCTAATCCAGAGTACAAAAAAGTTGATTTCTTAAAATAAGATTTAGAGCTAATTCGATATCAGTTGAATTAGCTTTTTGTTTTTATAATAGCTCGTTTACTAGTGGTAAAATAGCAGTAACGGAAAAATGAAACGAAGGAGCATATTTATGAATAATTTTGAATTTTCTGCTTGTACTAGTATTCTAGTTGGTAAAGCTGCGACCACGGATGGAAGTACCTTAATTGGAAGAAACGAAGATTGTAAGGCAGCATGGCCTAAACGTTTCGTTGTAAATGAACACAAAATTTTTGCTAAACCGCAAAAGTTTGTTTCAAAAGACAATGGTTTTACAATTGAGCTACCCAAAGAACGTGCCAAATATACAGCAACTCCCGAATGGACAGACAAGTATGGAGTTTTTGAAGAGGATGGGATTAATGAATATGGGGTCGCAGTTAGTGCTACTGAAAGTACCTATGCTAATAATCAAGTCCTCGGGTTTGATCCCTTAGTTGCTGATGGAATTGGTGAAGAAGCGATTGTAACCGTAATTCTCCCCTACATTAAATCAGCAGTGGAAGGAGTTAATCGTTTAGGTAAAATTGTTAGTAAATATGGTGCTTCTGAGACGAACGGAATTTTATTTTCTGATGCTGAGGAAGTTTGGTATTTTGAGATTGGCTCTGGTCATCATTGGGTTGCTCAGCGAATTCCTGATGATTGTTATGCAGTAGTTGCTAATCAAATGGCGATTCAAACTGTTGATTTTGACAAACCCCAAGATTTCAAATGGTCCAGTGACATTCAAAAGTTTGTCGCTGATAATTCTTTAAATCCTAATCGTCATGGATTTAATTTTAGAGAGATTTTTGGAACCCAAACTCAAGCAGATGCTTATTATAGTACTCCCCGAGTTTGGTATGGTCAAAAGATGTTTAATCCAACAATTGAACAAGATCCGGAATCACAAAATTTACCATTCCTTCGAAAAAGTGAGCACTTAATTTCGGTTTTTGATGCTCAAGCTTTTCTTAGTTCCCATTTTCAAGAAACGGTCTATGATCCAATTGGAAGTGGAACGGAAACCGAAAAACACAAATTCAGACCAATTAGTTTTGCCAAAACACAAGAAGCGCACGTTTTACAACTATCTAATCAATACCCTAAAGAAATTGGTGATATCCATTGGCTTTTAATGGGAGTTGGGGCTCAAAGTACATTTGTTCCATTTTTTGCGGGAATCACTGATACGCCACCAGAATACAAGTATGAAGTTGGCCATGATTATGATGCTAAATCCGCCTATTGGATTTTTAAATTAGTTGGTATTTTAGTTGATTCTCATTATCTTCAATTTAATGACCAATTGAAAGATGTCCAGAACCAATTAATGCAACAATACATTGCTAACGTGCATGACGCCCAAATTGCTTCTTTGAATAATAACCAAGCTTTGAATGAGTTGGCAAATCATTATAGTTTTAAATCTGCTACGCTTGCGTTAACCGAATATCAAAAGCTTGCTGCAAAATTAATTACCGCTTCTACTGATTTTTCACCCCTCAACTATCAACAAGATTTGAATCTATAAACCTAAAATTTACGTATAAAAAAAGGCCTTGTAATTACTACAAGGTCTTTTTTTATACTTATTAACGTTTTTTGAATGATTGCTTGATACGAGCAGCCTTTCCTTGACGATCGCGTAAGTAGTATAGTTTTGAACGACGAACTTTACCACGACGAATAACTTCAAGCTTAGCAACACGTGGTGAGTTTAATGGGAAGATTCTTTCTACCCCAACACCATTACTGATCTTACGAACAGTGTAAGTAGCTTGGATTCCAGCACCATGACGTTTGATAACGACACCAGTAAAGTTTTGGATACGTTCTGTATCACCTTCGACAACCTTAACAGATACGTTTACAGTATCTCCGGCACGAAAGTCAGGCATGTCTGAACGTAATTGTTCAGCGTTGATTTTTTCAATCAAATTGTTTTGACGCATAATAAATTCCCCTAACTAGCATTCTTATCTTTGCGACAGCGGAATACTGTTGATTTTTTGGCATTATTGCCAATTAAGATTATAACACATAATAATTCAAAGTTAAATAATTATTTTTCTTCTTCAATTCGCACTTCAGCTAATAGCCGCTTAGCATCTTTAGATAACTTAGCATGGTCAATCATTTCTGGTCGACGAAGATAGGTCTTCCGTAAAGACTCTTTTAAGCGCCAATCAGCAATTTTTTGATGGTCGCCACTAACTAATACTTCAGGGACTTTTTGTCCCCTAAAATCAGCAGGACGCGTATATTGGGGGTATTCTAATAAACCGTCGGAAAAAGAATCTCCAGGAGCAGACTGAGCATTTCCTAAGACCCCAGGAATCAAACGTGAAACGGCATCAATCATTACTAAAGCCGGTAATTCTCCACCAGTTAAAACAAAATTACCAATTGAATATTCATCAGTTACAATTGATTTAATTCGTTCATCAAATCCCTCATAATGGCCACAAATAAAAGTTAGGTGTTCTTCTTTAGCTAATTCTTCGGCTGCCTTTTGATCGAATTGTTTACCTGCAGGGTCAGTTAAAATTACTCGTCCCTTAGGGATCCCCTGTTCTGCATTTACTGTTTGGGTATGATCAAAAGCATCAATAATTGGTTGTGGTTGCAGTAACATACCCGCTCCACCACCGTAAATAGTATCATCTACATTATGGTGTTTATTAGTTGAATAATCCCGAAAATTAGTAATCGAAACATCTAATAAATTGCGGTCAATTGCTTTACCAATAATCGAATCACTTAATGGTCCTTCTAGAATTCGTGGAAATAAACTTAAAATATCAATTTTCATGTTATTCAAGCCCTTCTAAAACATCGACAATTACTTTATGATTCTTTAAATCGACTTTTTTAATTACATCATCAATTTTAGGTAATAATAAGTCAGCTTGATTATCACGCTCAACCACCCACACATCATTTGGGCCTAAATCCATAATATCTTTAATTTTACCGACAGTTTCACCATTTTCTTTAAAGACATCTAAACCAATAATTTGATGATAAAAATAAGTGTCGGGATCTAATTTGAGATTAGTTTGTTGTTCACTAGTTATCTTTAGCGTAGAAGGTTTTAAGTAGAGAACGTCATTAATCGAGTCTAATCCTTTAAAATGAAGTAGGATAAAGTTTTTGTGTTTTCTTTTTCCATCAATTTCTAATTCAACTGTTTTACCATTTTCTAAGAAAGCAGTGACTTTTTCACCCTTTTTAAAACGCTGATCCGGAAAGTCAGTAATTGGTTGTACACGAACTTCACCTTTTAAGCCTTGGGTATTAACGATTTTTCCAATATCAAAGTATTCCATAATTCACCTCTATTAAAAAAAGAACCCTTAAATAAAACAATGTTTTATCTAAGGGTTCTTTTTATTTACCACCATCAATAATAAGTTTCACCCTTTTATTGTCAGCAACATGTACACTATAAATAATAGTACGAATTGTTTGAGCAACTCGACCACGTTTACCAATCACGCGTCCAACATCTTTTGCATTCGTAGATAAAATATACTCATGAAATTCAGCCGTCTCTTGATGATTGATTTTGACATCATCTGGGAACTTAACTAATGGCTTAATGATTTTTTTTATTAAATTATCAAAATTAATCATAATTAAATTTATTTTTTATCAGCTAATTTAATATCGTGAAGTTTTTTCATGATACCAGCATCAGATAAGATGTTTTTAACTGTATCAGATGGTTTGGCACCCTTCTTCAACCAATCAAGAACAGTTTCTTCTTGAAGAGTTACTTGGTCTACTTGAACAAGTGGATTGTAAGTACCAACATTTTCAATGTAACGACCATCACGAGGACTACGTGAATCAGCAACTACGATACGGTAAAATGGATTTTTCTTTGAACCCATACGTTTCAAACGGATTTTAACAGACATAACTACACCTCCTATTGATTTCTTAACAATACTTAGTTTACCAATAAACTTTAGTGATGTAAAGGGTTTTTTCTTTACACCTGATTATTTTCTCTTTTTCTTTCGTTTCTTTTTCTTTAATTTACGGCTCATACGCTTCATGGCTAAACTAGATAGCTTATTCATCCCTTTACCCATGCCAGTTTGTTGCATCAAATTTTCCATTCCGGTCATGTTTCCGTTTGAAATTTGATTCATCATCTTCTTCATTTGATTGAATTGTTTAATCAGACGATTAACACTTTGAATTGGTTGAGCTGAACCTTTAGCAATCCGTCGACGTCTTGATGGATTAAGTACATCTGGATTTTCGCGTTCTTCATTAGTCATTGAATAAATAATGGCTTTAATTCGTTCTAAATCTTTTGGATCCATATCAACGTTTTGTAAGGCCGGATTATTTGCCATTCCAGGAATCATACCCATTAAATTCTTTAAGGGTCCCATGTTTTGAATTTGTTGAAGTTGATCAAGGAAATCATCAAAATTAAAGGTATTTTCTCGCATTTTTTCAGCAAGTTCCATTGATTTCTTTTCATCAATGTTTTTTTGCGTTTTTTCAACGAAAGAAAGTACGTCACCCATTCCAAGAATTCTCGAAGCCATTCGATCTGGATGGAAGACATCTAGATTATCCATTTTTTCACCTTGTCCAGTGAAAAGGATTGGCTTACCAGTAACCGCTTTAATTGATAAAGCAGCTCCACCACGAGTGTCTCCATCTAACTTGGTTAAAACTACTCCGGTTATATCTAAGGCGTCGTTAAAGCCCTCTGCGGTATTAACCGCATTTTGACCAGTCATGGCATCAACCACTAAAAGAATATCAGTTGGGTTAGCAACTGCTTTGATTTCCTTTAATTCGTCCATTAACTTTTCGTCAATTTGTAAACGACCAGCTGTATCAATGAATACGTAATCATTGTGATTTTCTTTTGCAACTTTTAAACCGTCTTCCACAATCTTAACGGGATTAACCTCAGTTCCTTCCTCAAAGACAGGAACATCAATTTGTTTTCCAATTTGTTGAAGTTGTTCAATTGCAGCCGGACGATAAACATCAGCGGCAATCATTAAAGGACGAGCATTTTCATCTTCCTTTAACAGCTTAGCTAATTTACCTACTGTAGTAGTTTTACCAGCCCCTTGAAGACCGGCCATCATAATGATGGTTGGAATTTTAGCGGACTTCTTTAAAGTAGTGGTTTCCCCACCCATCATTTCAGTTAATTCGTCATCAACAATTTTAATGATTTGTTGCCCGGGATTTAAACCCTCTAGAACATTTTCACCCTTTGCTTTCGCCTGTACTTTTTTTACGAAATCACGTACAACGGTGAAATTAACGTCAGCATCAAGGAGTGCTAATCTAATTTCTCGCATGGTTGAACGTAAATCAGCTTCACTAATTTGTCCCTTACCACGCAACTTTCGGAAAGCATCTTGTAATTTGCTGCTTAATCCTTCAAAAGCCATTTTTCAACCTCTATTCTTCTTCAATTTTTTCTAATTGATCAATTAAATTATTTAACGCTAAGTCATTAGGATGCTTTTCTTTGATTAAAGAATCAAGTTTATCAACGACTTTATTACGTTTGATAAACTTTTCGTATAATCCCATCTTAGCTTCGTATGTTTCTAATGTTTTTTCTGTTCTTTTAATATTATCGTAAACTGCCTGCCGACTAACGTTAAAATTTTCTGATATTTCTCCTAATGATAAATCATCGGCATAGTATTGAGAAATATAATCAGCTTGTTTGGTCGTTAGTAAACAACCATAAAAATCAAACAACGAATTAATGTAGTTATCACGAACTAGTTTAACATCAAAATTTTTATCCATTCTTATTCCTTAACTAATCCCTTAAATAAGCCATAGACAAATTTTTCTGGATCAAATTCTTGAAGGTCATTAACCGATTCCCCTAAACCAACGTATTTAACTGGAATGCCAATTTCATTCTTAATTGCAAGAACAATTCCACCCTTAGCAGTCCCGTCAAGTTTAGTTAAAACAATTCCAGAAATATCAGCAACTTCTTTAAAAGTTTTAGCCTGACTCATTGCATTTTGCCCAATGGTTGCATCAATTACTAATAAGACCTCTTGTGGTGCTCCTGGAATTTTATTAGTAATAATCTTATTCATTTTAGCTAATTCTTTCATCAAGTTAACTTTATTTTGTAAACGACCAGCCGTATCAATGAATAAAATATCATAATTATCTGCTTTCGCTTTTTCTACCGCATCATAAACGACTGAGGCCGGATCACTACCTTCTGATTTTTTTACAATATCAACTTTGTCACGTTTTGCCCATTCCGCTAATTGCTGAATTGCTCCTGCACGGAAGGTATCTGCTGCCGCTAAAAGCACCTTTTTCCCTTGTTGTTGGTATTGATGAGCCATTTTACCAATTGTGGTGGTTTTACCAGCTCCATTAACTCCAATAAATAGGATTACAGTAGGTCCATTAGGATTTTCTTTTAACTGATTTTCGTCATTAGTGGGAGCATCATAGATTTCTACTAATTTTTGAATCACGAAGTTTTGTACTTCTTGGTGACCCTTGACGTTATTTAATTTAACGGCCTCTTTTAATTGGTCGCTAATTTCAGTAGCAGTTTGAACCCCTACATCAGATTCAATTAAGGTATCTTCTAAATCGTCAAAGAAATCTTCATCAACACTTCTAAAGTTTGCAAATAGCTGGTTTAATTTTTCACCAAAAGATGATCGACTTTTTTCTAGCCCAGCTTCATAACTAGTTTGGCTATCGTCTCCTTGGTCATCTGATTTAGTTGGTTTCTCAGCATTAGTTTCTTCAAAAGATGTTTCATCCCGTGCATCTGCTTGATTATTTGCTGGTTCTTTTTTTGCTTCAATAATTGGTTGATCGTTAATATCGTTTTTTTCGACAGGTGTTTCAGTTTGTGAAGTTGAATTTTTATCTAATTCAGGACTAGGTTCTTCTGTGGGCTTTTTTTCTTCGTTAAGTTTTGATTCATCAACTGGTTCAGACTCATGTTTTCGTTTGAAAATATCAAATAATCCCATACTTATCTCCTATTCTTCTTATTACTTAAATCTACCGACACTAGTTTAGAAACGCCAGAATCCTGCATGGTAATTCCAAAAAGATTATCTGCGTAAATCATGGTTTCTTTACGATGAGTAACAACAATAAATTGAGTGTTGTCTTTTAAACTTTCAATATATCGTGCAAAACGGTCAACGTTTGCGGGATCAAGGGCTGACTCAGCTTCATCTAAAATAACAAATGGCACTGGTTTAACTTCAATAATGGCAAATAGTAAAGCTAAGGCCGTTAATGCCTTTTCACCACCGGATAAAAGACTAATATTTCGATAACGTTTACCTGGTGGTTTGACTAAAATATCAATCCCAGTGGTGAGCAAATGATGGGGATCACTTAACTCTAGTTTTGCTTCCCCACCGCCAAAAATATTGCGAAATACTTTACTAAATGATTGAGCAATTTGTGTATAAGTATTTTCAAAACGACTTTTAACGGTTACATCCATTTTGTTCATAACATTCAACAATTGATTTTTTGCTTCAATTAAATCTTCCATTTGGTGCTGCATAAATTCATAGCGTTGTTTAATTTCTTGATAAGCTTCAATTGATCCTAAATTAACGTGACCAAGTTCAGAAATTTGCTCATGTACTTCATCAATTTTACGATTTAGTTGGTCTAAACTTAACGGTAGTTGCTGAAATTGTTGCTGTTGCTTGCTTAATTCAGTTAATTTACTATCAGTTTGCGATAACTGTTGGGTAATAACCGTTAATTTCGATTCAAATTGATGTAAGCTTTCACTATTTTTAATTAAAAGTTTTTGAACTTGATCAATTTTAACATCTAATTGTTTTAATTCGGTCCTTTTAATCTCACGTGTCTGTTTTGTTTGTTTAATTTGATTTTCAATCTCAGTAATTCGTTTTTCAATCGTTGGAGTATCGTCCTGACTGATTTTTTTAATTATAGCTAGTTGATCAATGATTTTTTTAATTTCTTGATTAATTGCTATTTTTTGCTCGTCGTTTACTTTAATTTGGCGCTTTAAATTTAAGAAATGTTGATTAGTATTATTAAATCTTTCTTTAATAATTCCAATTTGCTCTTGTAAATTGTTTTGAGAATTAGTTTCTTGATTATAACTGCGCTTAAGATTTTCTAACTCACTAAGCAATGCTTGGTTTTGTTGCTGATTTTCGCTAATTTGCTTTTGTAATTCATCAATTTGCTGTTTTAAGCTATCAGGCTGTTGCAAATCATCATTAGAATTATTTCCTAATTTTAAATTCAATGCTTTAACTTGTCGATCTAATTTAATTTTCTCGCTACTTTGTAATTTCAAATTGTTTTTCTCTAACATTAACTTTGAATTTAAATCGCTTGCAGTTTGATAAATTAAACGTTTATTTTCTTGATCTTCTTTTAGTTTAAGCTGACTTTCTTTAACATTTTGTTCGCCCAGTTCTAATTTTTGTTGCATTCTTTGGACTTGCTCATTTAAAACTTTTAAATGATTTTTTTGTGTTAATAATCCATCATTTTGCCGTAGATTTTTCCCACCAGTAATTGATCCACCCGCATTAACCACGTCACCCGCTAATGAGACAACCTTTACGCGATGATTAGTTAATTTACTGATTTGAGTTGCTGATTTTAAAGAATCAGCAACTAAGATTCCTCCTAGTAGATGTTGTTTTACCCGCTGATATTTTGGGTTAATTTGAACTAAATCAGCTGCAATTCCAATTAAACCGTCAACTTGCTGAGCTGCTTTTAAAACATTAGTTGGAACAAAGCGTTCTGTAATTCCATTAATTGGGATTAGGGTTACACGGCCTAATTTATTGTGACTTAAATAGTTAATTGCTTTACGTGCATCAGCAACGGTTTCAACCATCAATTGCTGAATTGCCCCACCTAAAGCAGTTTCAATTGCTTTGATATACAGTTTATCAACGGTTAAATAATCTCCAACCGTTCCAATAATTCCAGACAAGTCCTCTTTGTGCTTCAGTAAGCTTCGTGTTCCACGGTAAAGATTATTATGGTTTTCCAGCACTGAAGCTAAACTATCCCGTTCCGTTTTAGCTTCTTGAAAAATCCGCATGGCTTCTAGCCAATGATTTCGCATCTTTTCGACACTTAATTCATCAGTTTTAATTAGCTCATCGTTACTCTGAATTTTTTTAGCAATTGCTTCATTTTCCGACTCTAATTGGGTTATTTTTAAATTAATTTCATTAATTAATTGATTGCTTATGTTTAATTGTTTTTGTTTTTGCGTTAATTCTTGAAATAATAATTTAGAATTGCTATCAGCTTGTTGGTTTAGTTTTTCAGTCATACGCAAATTATTTCTGGTTTCAGAAATCGTTTGCATTAATTCAACGTATTCAGATCTAGTTTTTTCTAACTTTTGTTCAGTTACTTGAATTTCCTGCTTAAATTTAGCAACTTTTAAAGCTTTAAATTTATTCTCTAAAACCGTCAGCTGTTGATTTAATTGGTTTTGGTTGTTCGTTTCCGAAGCTAGTTGTTCTTTTAGCAATGCTTGTCGTTTATCTAAATCAACCAGTTGCTGATTTAATTCTGCTTGTTTTTGTAAATCAAATTTTTTTCGTTGTTCATTAAGTTTTTTTTCACTACTTAAACTTTCTAATAATTTACTGTTTTTTAATAATTCATCTTGGAACTGCTCTTTTTGCTCATCTAATTGATTATTTGTTTGAGCTAATTGTTCTTTACGTTGATTTAATTCTTTGGATTTCTTTAATAAATTTTGATGTTCGGTTTGAGTAGCTTTAAATTGGCTTTGCAAATCTTTTCGGGTTTTCGTATCATTTTCCAGAATACGGTTAAACTGATTAAATTTTAATTCATTTAATGATTTACGTTTACTCAAATAGAGCGAAGCGATTTCGCTTTGCTCTTTTAGTGGACCCATTTGTTTTTTAATTTCATTAATGATATCAGAAATTCGATTTAAATTAATTTGAGTATCTTCAAGTTTTTTTTCTGATTCATTTTTTTGTTTTTTATAACGATAGACACCAGCAGCTGTTTCAATAATTGCTCGTCTTTTTTGGACATCATCAGCCAAAATATCATCAACATTTCCCTGTGAAATGATTGATAATGAACCTTCCCCTAGCCCGGTATCCATAAACAAATTGTGAATGTCTCTCATTAAACATTCATGATCATTAATCGAATAGATACTTTCACCATTTCGATAATAAGTTCTGGTAACTTTGACCTCAGTATATTCTGAATCCAAAAAATGGTCTGTGTTATCAAAAATCAAACTAACTTCTGCACGATTCAAAGGTTGTTGGTCTTTTGAACCAGAAAAAATAATATCCTTCATCTTTTTTCCGCGTAGACTCTTAGCAGATTGTTCTCCTAATGCCCAACGCACAGCTTCAATGATATTACTTTTTCCACTACCATTTGGACCAACAATTCCAGTAAAACCGTTTTGAAAATCAATATTAGTTTTATTAGCAAATGATTTAAAACCTGCTATTTGGATTGATTTTAGTTTCAAAACAGATTCCTCACTTTATTATTGCAATTTTTGGTCCTTAATGCCTAGTTTATTTAAAGCCATCTTAGCGGCAAGTTGTTCAGCATTTTTCTTTGAATGACCTTCCCCAACGCCAAGTTCTTTATCATCAACAAATACGGCAACCTTAAATTGACGATCATTATCAGGACCATTTTCGTCTAATAGTTTATATTCAATTTTAACTGGTCCGTTAATTTGAATTGCTTCTTGTAATTCGGTTTTGTGGTCAAAGAATTCATCAAACCAACCTTCATCCAATTTAGGGAAAATCACTAAATTACAAAAATGTTTAACGGTTTCAATGCCCTGGTCAAGATATACTGCTCCAATGAAAGATTCAAAAATATCACAAAGCAATGAATCACGACTTCTTGCTCCAGCCTTTTCTTCACCTTTACCTAGACGAATGTACTTATCAAAGTGACATTCTCGAGCAAAACGACTAAAACTATGACGGTTAACCATTGCTGCTCTTAATCTGGTTAGTCGCCCTTGTGGTAAGTCGGGATAACGTTTAAAAATATAATCGGAAACGACCAATTGATAAACGGCATCACCTAAAAACTCTAATCGTTCATAAAACTTCAAATCTTGATCTGGATGTTCATTAACGTATGATGCTTGAGTAAAGGCCTCATCTAGTAGTGATTCATCGTTGAATTTTATATTATATTTATCTGCTAATTTATCATCAAATGTTTTTTGCACAGTTTACTCCTCCATAATTACTTATTCTAAGTATATCATTAAATGAAAAACCCTATCTAAATTAGATAGAGCTTTTTTATTCTCATTATTTTTCAGCAACTTTTGTAAAATATGTTTTTACTGATTCTACATAACCAGATTCTACAATTTCTGCGGCATTAAATAAACAATTTTTAACCGTTTTTGCATCACTATTTCCGTGACCTTTAACTACTGGAGATTTAATTCCCAATAAGACGGCTCCACCATAGCGCTTATAATCCATTTTTTTCGCCATTTTTTTAAGGCTATCTTTCATTAAAAAGGCCCCTAGTTTAGCTTTAAACCCGCCAGTTTTAATTGATTCTTTTAACATACCAATTCCTGAAATTGCAGTTCCCTCAATTGCTTTAAGCACGGCATTTCCAGTAAATCCATCGGTAACCACTACGTCAGCAACCCCATTTAACAGTTCCCGCGATTCGATATTACCGATAAAATTAATTTGCTGATTATCATTCATGGTTTGAAGAGCATCGTGCATTTTCCGATGAATCATATCACCTTTATCAGCTTCGGTTCCGTTATTGATTAGTCCAATTCGCGGATTGGTAATGTGGCTAACGTTTTCTGAATAATATTTACCTAGCAAAGCATATTGTTCAATGTTAGAGACTTTTGCATCAGCATTTGCCCCAGCATCAACCATGGTAAATCCCTTATCGCTATTCAAAACTGGCATAGTCGTAGTAAAACCAGGACGATCAATACCTTTAATTCGTCCAAGAATCAACAGTGACGCCACTAATAAAGCCCCAGTATTCCCAATTGAAACTAAAGCGTCTGCCTGTCCATCTTTAACTGCTTTCGCTGCTAACACCAAACTTGAATTTTTCTTACGTTTTACTGCCCGAACGGGTTCATCCCCCATCGCAATTACTTCATCAGCTTGAATAATTTTAATGTTTTTTTCATTGTGTAAAAAAGGTCTAATTTGTTTTTCGTCACCAAATAATAAAAATTCAATGTCGTCTCGATTATTACGAGCTAATTCAACACCTTCAACGACTGATTTTGGTGCATCATCGCCACCCATGGCGTCTACTGCAAGTCTAATCATACCAATACTCCTTTAATCAAAAGATGTGTTCTCATTTAAAGTGTTCAAATGTTTTAATAATGTTTGATTTTCGTCAAGTTTCTGCCAATTTTCGTTATCAGTAACTTGTTTAGCAACATCTTGTGCTGCACTTAAGATATTTAAGTCAGCAATGGGATCTCCCACCTGAAATGATGGTAGTCCTGACTGTTGTTTCCCTAAAATATCACCAGGACCTCTTAATTCTAAATCTTTTTGGGAAATAAAGAAACCATCTGTCGATGAACTCATAACGTTCATTCTTTTAATGCCGACTTCATTTTTAGGATCAGCAATTAAAATACAATATGACTGTTGTGATCCCCGACCAACTCTACCTCGTAATTGATGTAACTGGGCTAATCCAAAGTGATCTGCATCAAAAATAACCATGACACTAGCATTTGCTACATCAACGCCCACTTCAATTACGGTAGTTGATACCAAAATCTGGGTTTTATTAGCTTTGAAATCCTGCATGACCTGGTTTTTTTCAGCGTCATTTAATTTGCCATGCAGAAGTCCGACTTTAAAATCATCACCAAAAGTTTTCGTAAATTTTTCGTAGGTTTCCATTACATTGCGCATATCCATTACTTCTGATTCTTCAATTAAGGGCACAATTACGTATGCTTGTTCATGATTTTTTAAATGTTTGCGTAAAAAATTTAGCATCGTCTTAGTTTGTGAGCTTTTAATCCACGTTGTTTTGATAGGCTTACGGCCACCAGGTAATTCATCAATCACTGACACATCCATTTCACCGTAGGCCGTAATCGACAAAGTCCGTGGAATCGGAGTAGCGGTCATAGATAAAACATTCGTCGCTTTTCCTTTTTCGCGCATTTTCCGTCGTTGATTAACGCCAAAACGATGTTGTTCATCAATGACTGCTAATCCTAAATCTTTATATTTAACTTTATCTTGAAATAACGCATGCGTTCCAATGATTAAATTAATTTCGCCATTTTTTATTCGTGGTAATAACTGTTTCCGAGCCGCAGCTGGCGTGTCACCCGTTAATAATGCAACATTAACATTTGTTCCGGAAAAAAGTTTGGCCAATCCATTGGCGTGTTGTTCTGCAAGAATTTCGGTTGGAGCCAACATGACTGCTTGTTTTCCTGAAAGAATTGTCGCTAAAATCGCAATTGCTGCTACCACAGTTTTACCGCTTCCTACATCACCTTGTAATAATCGATTCATTAGATAGGGACGATGTAAGTCAGCTAAAATCTCATTAACTACCCGATTCTGGGCTTCAGTTAATTGGTAAGGTAAACCTTCGATAAATGGCATTAAAGTTAATTTATCAGCCATAATTCGAGCTTTTTCATCTTTAGGATGACTAGTTTTGATAGTTTGTAATTGCATTTGAAAAAGAAAAAACTCATTAAATTTCGCAGTTCTTAGCGCTGCTTTAACTTCGTTACGATTGTCAGGAAAATGTAAATCATGAATGACTTGTTTTAACGGTTCAAGCCGAAACTTATCTATAATCCACTGCGGCACAAAGTTATCAATTACATCTCCATATGCTTGGAAAGCTTGTTGAATAATTTGTTGTAGATTTTTTTGCGTTATTTTTTTATTTACGGAATAAATCGCACTGAAATTTTTTTCATCATTAGCCTTCAGTAGCTTCATACCTGTCATTGAACGAGAAGCTTCGTTAAATTTCCCATGAATTAAAACGGCTTGGCCCACGGTTAACTGTTTTTTTAACCAGGATTGATTAAAAAAAGTTACAGGAATCACATCGTGTTCAACTAGCAAACGAACAGTTAATCGATTTTTACGACGTCCATAAAAATTAATGGTTGGTTCAGCAGCAATCTTCCCCTTTAACGTAACCGTTTGTTGATCAACAATTTGGTTGATTTGTTTTGGTAAAAAATCCTCATAACGAAAAGGAAAATAAGTTAGTAAATCAAAAATGGTATGAATACCTAGATCAAAGAGGGCTTCTTGTTTTTTGGGACCAACTCCATTCAGTACTCCTACTGAATCAGTAAGGCTCTTCATAGCTTCCTCCTCTAAAATAAAAACTGCTAATCTTTAATGATTAACAGTTTTTGACATTTTTATTCAACAGAGATAAGTAATGGGTACACTGGCTGATCACCTTCATGAATTTCAACTTCAAGCTCTGGATCAGTTTTGAGTGCTTCTGACTCAATCAAATCGGCATCTGCTTGAGTAGCGCCTTCACCAAAAATAATCGTTACATTTTCGCTATCTTCAGTTAGCATTTTTTTCAACATTGAAATTGTGGCATCATTTAAGGTATCTTCAATTACTTCAATTTTTCCATCGACAATACCCATGTAGCGACCCTTTTTAATATCAAGACCATTAATTTTTGTATCCCGAACGGCGGCTGTTACTTGCCCACTTTTTACGGTATCAAGCGAAGCATCCATAGCACTTTGGTTATCCGCTAGTGACGCTGCAGGATTAAATGAAAACATTGCAGTTAATCCTTGTTGAATCGTTTTAGTATGCACAACTTTCATTGGAATATCAGTTAAATTTTCGGCTTGTTCCGCAGCTAAGAAAATATTTTTATTGTTAGGTAAAATGATTGCTTGCTTAGCGTTAGCATTATTAACCGCATTCACAATATCTTCTGTACTTGGATTCATAGTTTGACCACCACTGATAATATTTGTTACTCCAAGACTTTTGAAAAGTTTTTCGAGACCTTTACCAGCAACTACTGAAATCACCGCTAATTCCTTTGGTTCTTCCTTCGTTTCATTAACTGGCTGTTGTGCGATTGCCTCGTCACTTTCCATAATTTCTTCTTGTTGACTTCGCATATTATCAATCTTAATGTTAATCAAATCACCAAACTTTTGCCCCCAAGTTAAAACTTTCCCTGGTTGTTCGGTATGAATATGCACTTTAGCAACTTCATCATCATTAATCACTAACAATGAATCACCTAGTGGAGCTAAATAATTGTAAAAAGTATCATAGTCGAATTGTTTTTCAACTTCTTTTCCTTTTCCAAAGCGAACGGTCATTTGTGTACAATAACCGTACACAATATCTTCAGGATTTAATTGACCTTGAGCACTCTCGTGGTGGTCTTCATTAACCATTTGATCCATTTTGTTTGATTCAACGTTAAATTTCTCACGAATATCAGTTGAAGCTTCACGACCGTTTAAAATGTCATCAAATGCCTCTAAAACAAAGGTAAGTCCTTGACCACCTGAATCAACTACGCCAACTTGTTTCAGCACTGGAAGTAATTCTGGCGTTTTAGCAAGGGCTTCCTGAGCACCTTTTGCAATTGCGTCCATTACACGAGCACAATCATCAGTTTCTTCGGCAGCATGTTGACCAGCATTAGCAGCATAGCGAACGACCGTTAAAATTGTTCCTTCGGTAGGCTTCATAACTGACTTATAGGCTGTCTTTGCTCCAGCTGTAATTGCATTTGCAAGTTCATGGGCATTTAAAGTCGTTTTTCCTTCAACATCTTTAGAGAACCCACGGAAGATCTGTGATAAAATAACCCCTGAATTTCCACGAGCTCCCATCAATAGACCCTTAGCTAAAGCAGAGGCTTTTCCTCCAACTGTTTTATCAGTTGAATTGTTAACGTACTTAGCACCGCTTTCCATTGAAAGACTCATATTGGTACCGGTATCACCATCGGGAACCGGGAAAACATTTAAAGAATTAATAAATTCTGCATTATTTTTTAGTACGACCGATGCAGCTTGAACCATTTGGTCGAACTCCGTAGTCGTAATCTTAGTTACTGGCACTATTATCCAATCTCCCTTTTAATTCAAACTAATTAATCGTTAATCACTTTTACACCTTGGACGATTACGTTTACTGCATCAGCTGTAACTCCAAGCATTGATTCTAAATTATATTTAACTTTATCTTGTACAGTACGTGATACTTCGGAAATCTTAGTTCCGTAGCTAACGATGATATTAACATCTACTTCAATCTTGTCTTGTACTTGACGAACTACTACTCCACGTGAATAAGCATCTCTACGCAAAATTTCATTCATGTTGTCTTTTAGTTGATTTTTACTTGCCATACCAACAACACCATAGTTATCAGTTGCTGCACCACCAACTACGGTTGCAATCACATCATTATCAATGTTGATTGAGCCGTATTGAGTATTCATCTTAACAGCCATCGTGTAAGCATCTCCTTATTTACAAGTTAATCTCGATACTTTATATTAACATAATGATAATTAAAACCAAAATTTTTCTTATTTTTTGGGTGTCAAGTACATTTACTTGAAAGAAAGATTGCAATTATAGCAGGAATATGCTAAATTTAGACATGTAGTTTAATACGCTCTAATTTAAAATAAAAGGAGGGATATTTTCATGGCTAAAGATGCATTAACAGGAAAAAGAACCCACTTTGGTAACCGTCGTTCACACGCTTTAAACTCTTCAAGAAGAAGTTGGAAGCCAAACCTTCAAAAGGTTCGTATTTTAGTAGATGGTAAACCAAAACGCGTTTGGTTGAGTGCTAGAACATTAAAATCTGGTAAATTCAAGCGTGTATAATCTTTATACGTTTAATTAATTAATTAAAACAAAAAAGAAGCAGTCATTATGATTGCTTCTTTTTTGTTTTGCTTAAAATCAATCCTTACTTTGAATAACCGTTAAAATTCCTTCATCAAATTCAAAAGTGGCATAAGGATGCACAAATTCATTGCTCGAAAATGAGGTTGGCGCTTCAACGAAGTAATTATCTAAGGTATATTTTTCATCAAATAACGTTAAATGACAACTTTTAAAATTAACGAAGTCCAGGTATTGCATATCAGCAATTTTATCAATCCGATGTTTACCTGGTTTAAAAAAGCGTATCCAGTTATGTCGATCTAATAAAGTAACCCTTTCGACGATTTCATTAAAGACCGGTTTTTGCAACATCAATAAATTAGTCATTAATTGATCTAATCGCCCACCAGAAAAGCCATAAATGTCAATCTCAGCTTGGGGGAAATGTTTCATTACATATTTAAGTGCAATTTCCGTATCAGTATCATCTTTAATTGGATTAGACCGATGAATTGATTGAACGTTAGCTTCAATTGTTTGCATTTCAGCTTGATTAACGGAATCAAAATCACCTACTGCAGCAAGCGGAACAATCCCTAATTCAAGCAGTTTTAAAGCCCCTCGATCAACCCCAATAAATGGGCCTTCAATTTCCCCACGCATTAATTCCGTTGGCCATTCAGCTTTAGGTCCCCCAACTAATAAATTAATTTTTTTCATAACTTAGAAATCAGTTGCTTTTTTAATGGCATCAATTCTTTCTGCGGGGTTAGCTGCATCAAAAACATATGAACCAGCTACGGCAACATTAGCACCTGCTTCATAAGCTTTAACAACTGTTTTATCGTTCACTCCACCATCAATTTCGATATCAAAATTAAGGTTTTCTTTTTCATTTCTAAGTTTATTTAGTTCAGCAATCTTGCCAATTGTTTCTGGAATGAACTTTTGTCCCCCAAAACCAGGATTTACGGTCATCACAAGAACTTGGTCTACCATGTATAAAATTGGTTCAATTAAACTAACGGGAGTTCCTGGATTAATTACCACTTCAGCTTTTACGCCATGACTTTTAATCATTTGAAGGGCCCGATGGATATGTTGAGTTGCTTCAACGTGAACTCCAATTAAATCAGCTCCATTTTCCGCAAAAATGTCAATGTAACGTTCTGGATTTTCAATCATTAAATGACAATCTAACTCCATCTTTGTAATGGGACGAATAGCTTTGACCCAGTTTGGTCCGTAAGAAATTGATGGAACAAACATTCCATCCATAATATCAATATGAAGAATTTCAGCTCCTGCTTTATCAACTTCTTCAATTGACTTTTGAAGATTTACATAATCAGCGCTTAAAATTGAAGGTGCAACTTTAATCATCTTTATTTCCCCTTTTTTCGTTTATATATAATTTTTTGACTCTTAATTAAGGCATATTGTTTGAGATAGTCATCATACCTACTCGTTAGAATTGTACCATTTTCTACGCCGGTTTTCACTGCACAACCCGGCTCATTAATGTGCGAACACTCTCTGAATTTACATTCATCGGCTACCCTAACAAAATCAGGAAAGTAATTCTTTAATTCATTTAATTTAATATCAGCGGCTTCAAAAGAAGAAAATCCCGGGGTATCCGCAATGATTCCATCATTAATGGTCAAAAATGACACTTTGCGGGTCGTATGCTTTCCCCTGCTAAGTGCTTTAGAAACTTCTCCGGTTTCTAAATTCAAAGTCGGTTCAAGGTGATTTAAAAGAGTTGATTTACCGGCTCCAGTTTGGCCCATAATGACAGATTGTTTATTTTTTAAAAGGTCACGTAATGCTTGAAAATTTTTGGCCTGATTCAACGAATATAAGACTTGATAACCGACTTTTTCTTCATAGTCCTGTGCAATCGCAGTGAAGTATGCCACTTGTTTCTCAGAAACCAGATCTAATTTAGAAAAATAAATAATGGGGACAATCTTTTCTTTTTCTAACGCAACTAGCTCCTTGTCTAACAAAATTTCTGAAAAATCAGGTTGAATGACCGAGACTACTACAATTGCCTGGTCAGTATTCGCGATTGGGGGACGTACTAGTTCATTTTTTCGTGGAAGAATTTTTAAAATATAGCCTTCGTTACCATTAGTTACGTCGAATTCAACTTCGTCCCCTACTAATGGTTTAATGGAACGCTTGCGAAAGTTTCCCCGTGCTCGAGTACGATAAATTTGACCAGCTGAATTAACATCATAAAATCCGCTTAAAGATTGATAAATTTTTCCGGCTTTCATAAATACTCCTATTTAATTTTTTTAAATCCAGCAATGAAGAATCCATCAGAACCATAATCATCTGGATAAATTTTTAAGTATTTTTCTCTTCGGTCCGCTTGAAGATCTAACACAGTTTTAACTTTAATTTCTTCAAATTCTGGATGTTTATCAAGAAAATCTTTCACGTTCTTTGAATTTTCCTGATTTAGGATGGTACAAGTACTGTATACTAACTGACCACCGACCTTTAACTTAGGGGCGACAGCATCTAAAATTTCACTTTGAACTGTTGCTAATTGTTCAACGTCTTCAAGTGATTTTTCATATCTAATTTCTGGCTTTCTTCTGATTAAACCTAATCCAGAACATGGAGCATCAACCAAGATTTTATCAAAAACATTATCTTCATAGATATCACTAACTTTTCGAGCATCACAGGCATGAACTTCTACGTTTTCGCTCAATCCCATTCGTTCAGCATTTTCCAAAATTTTATGCAACTTGCTTTCGTGTAAATCTAACGCTACTACTAATCCAGAAGTTAAGTGTTCCGCGATTTGAGTGGTTTTCCCTCCAGGGGCTGCACAAGTGTCCAAAATATAATCATCACCATCAATGTCCATTGATTGAACTGGGAGCATGGCACTTTCATCTTGAATCGTATAAAAGCCCTCTTTAAATAAAGCGGTATGAGCTGCAACTCCATCTTTGAGCACTAGAGCATCCGCTGCAACTTCACTATCACGAACTTCAAAACCAATCCGTTCTAATTCCTTTACTAGGCTCGCTTTTTGAATCTTTTTAATGTTAATTCGAATTGATTGATTAGCTGGCTGATTAATACTAGCTAAAATCGAAGCCGTTTTTGCTTTACCGACTTGGTTATTTAACTGTTTAATAATCCACACAGGCACACTTGCTTCAATTGATTGTTTCTCAATTGCATTCATCCCTGTAATTTTAGGTAAGCCATCTCGATCAATTTTGTGTAAGACCCCGGTCACTAATCGTCTGATACCATCGTGACCGCGGACTTTAGCAATTTTAATCGATTCATCAAGAATGGCTCGATTAGGGACCTTATCAAGATAGACCATTTGATAAATGGCAGTATATAGTAATTCTTTGACCCAGTTTTGTAACTTTCCTGGATGTTTAACTAACTTACTGACGTAATATTCAAAAGTTAATCGATGTTGAATGACGCCGTAAACAATATTAGTAAATAAACGTGTGTCTTTTTCTGACATTTTAGTTGAATCAATTACGTTATTAATTTGTAAGTTGGAATAAGCTCCATCAGAAATTCTTTCTAACGTCTTTACGGCTAAGTAACGGGGGTTATTGTTATTATCTTTCGTCAATGAATTGATCTCCTCTAGTTAACTTTTGATTTCCGTTTAAGAAATCAGTAATGGTTTTTTTCGGTTTCCCAGCTGGTTGGACTTCGTTTAATTGTAAAACAGTTCCGTCTCCTGCAGCAATTTGTAAAGTATGTTTATCTCGGTACACAACTTGACCAGGTTTTAAGTCAGTTTTTTGTTCAGTCACACTCGTGTCCCAAATCTTAAAACGTTTTCCGTCTACAAAAGCATAAGCAATGGGATCAGGGCGTAACGCACGGACTTTGCAATCGATTTTACGAGCTGATTGATTGAAGTCGAGAACTTCTTCTTCGCGTTTAATGTTAGGAGAGAAAACAACCTGACTCTCATCTTGCTTTTGTGGATTGATTTCTCCATCCGCAATCTTTGGCAAAGTGGCTAATAACAAATCCCTGCCGACAAGGCTTAATTTGGTAAACATACTGGCCGTATCATCTTGATCAGTAATCGCAACTGCTTGTTGGGAAATAATGTCCCCAGCATCCATGGCTTTAACCATGTACATAATGGTAATTCCCGTTTCTTGATCCCCGTTCATAATGGCGTATTGAACGGGAGCTCCCCCACGGTATTTAGGTAATAATGAACCATGTACATTTACTGCAGCAATCTTAGCAGCATTTAATAATTTGGTGGGCAAGAATTGGCCATAGGCTGCGGTCACAATAAAATCGGGTTGTAAATCAATGATAGTTTGCATCGCTTCACTACCGCTTAGCTTTTCTGGTTGGTAAACTGGTAAATTCAAATCAACGGCAGCTTGTTTAACGGGAGTGGGAATAATCTTCCGTTTTCTCCCTACTGGACGATCTGGTTGGGTAATCACAGCTTGAACCTTATACTGCTGATTTAAGGCTTGTAAAATTGGAACACTAAATTCCGGTGTTCCCATAAAGACGATTGATTTCATGTGTACTGTCCTCCATTACATAAAGTTAACTGGTTCCGAATCAATTGCAATTCGCAGGCCTTTACGCGTTTCTTTTTGCGATTGCTGTAAGATGTGCTTTAATGCCTCATCTAAATTCTGGTCAACCTTATACTTAATAATTATTTGATAATAGTAACGATTTTTAATTCGAGCAATTGGACGTGGGGTTGGTCCTAAGATGGTCGTTTGCGGCTTTAACTGAGTTTTAAGGTAATTTAAAATCTCATATGATTTACTAGCGGCTTGTTGCTCATCAAGCGAACTAAAGGTTAGTTTGACGGTAAAGAAGTATGGAGCATATCCTGCCAAATGGCGCAATTGCATTTCCTTTTGATAAAAGGCCTCATAGTCTTGTTGTTTAACTAACTGAATCGCGTAGTGTTGGGGATTAAAGGTTTGAATAATGACCTTGCCAATTTTATTGGCTCTCCCAGCCCGACCGGCAACTTGGGTTAATAAATCAAAAGTTCTTTCGCTAGCCCTAAAATCCGGTAAATCTAACCCAGTATCAGCATTTAGAACTCCTACTAGAGTGACATTGGGAAAATCGAGTCCCTTAGCAATCATTTGGGTCCCCAATAAGATATCTGCTTGTTGTTGACCGAATTCATGCAAAATTCGTTCGTGGGCCCCTTTTCGTCTGGTGGTATCAACGTCCATCCGCAAAATGCGAGCAGTGGTTAACTGAGCCGCTAATTCTTTTTCGACTTTCTCAGTTCCCGTTCCAAAATAACGAATGTTTCGACTATGACATTTCGGACAAATACTAGGAATGGGTGACTCAAAACCACAATAGTGGCATTTCATGGTATGACTGTCTAGATGCATCGTTAATGAGATATCACAATTAGGACACATTAAAACGTAACCACAATCCCGACACATCATGAATGAAGAAAAGCCCCGACGATTGAGCATCAAGACGATTTGTTCATGTTTGGCAAGTTTTTCTTTGATACTTTTTAGTAATGCTTCCGAAAAAATGTCACCATTTTTAGAAACTTCCTTTGTCATATCCACAATTTCAACTTCAGGAAGTTGTTGTTGATTAACTCGCTTAGTTAATCTTAGTAAATGATAAACTCCTTTTCCTGCCCGAGCACGCGATTCTAACGAGGGGGTTGCACTTCCTAAGACAACTGGACAATGATGATAATGTGCACGCCAGATGGCAACGTCGCGCGTATGATACCGGGGGTTTTCATCTTGCTTATAACTAGCATCGTGCTCTTCATCTAAGATAATTAAGCCAATGTTTTGTAAGGGAGCAAAGACAGCGGAACGTGCTCCGACAACGACTTGTGCTTTTCCTTCACGAATTCGGCGCCACTCATCGTATCGTTCTCCATTGGACAGGCCACTATGAATAATTGCGACTTGGTTACCAAACCGATTTTTAACTCGATTCACCATTTGGGGAGTTAAAGCAATTTCTGGGACTAGCATTAGTGCTTGTCGACCGTCATTTAAAGCAGTTTGAATATTTTGCAAATAAACTTCAGTTTTTCCAGAACCAGTTACTCCCTCAATCAGAAACGTTTCCGGAGCTTGTTTTTTGATTGCTTGATCAATTTCCAACACTGCTTGTTCTTGTTCAGCAGTTAATTGCTTAGGTCGATCACGAGTGATTTCATGTTTATAAGGATTGCGATATTTTTCGACTTGAACTTTTTTAATCCAACCCTTGTCAGCAAAAACTTTGATTGCAGCTGGAGAAATCCCGTCATTTTTAGTGATCTTCCTTTGGACAAGCTTTTCGTTAGGATGCTGTTCTAAAAAATCCAGTAAGCGCTGTTGTGCTTTGGCGTTGGTGTTTAACTCATTTCGGATGTGATTAAAATTTTTGATTTGATTTTGAATCGCTAATTCTAACTTAGCTTTAGCCTCATTCTTAACCACATATTCAATTTCAACTGCTCCAGCGCGTTGCATTAAAATTAATTGGTTCAGTTCTTTTTCCGTAAAATGTTTATCATCTAACGGAGTCATCAAATGATCAGAGATTTTTTGATCTAAGGCTGGATCTGACAACTGCTGCCTTTTCTTAACAACCTTGGCATATTTGGCTTTCATTACATTCGGTAGCATGGTTAACAAGCAACTAATGCGAAAAGCATAGGTCCGTTCAGCTAACCACTTTGATAAAGCAATTAGTTCCTGATTAAGCACCGGTTCAAAATCCATAATTGAACTAATTGCTTTCAATTTAGTAGGATCTTGATCAGTAACTGGTTCAATCCCAATCACGAAACCCTCAATCTTTCGATTACCATTTCCAAAGGGTACAATGACTCGCATCCCAACCTTAAGCGAGTCTTCCAATTCAGTGGGAATTAAGTACGAATAAGGCGAATTAGTTTGCATGGTGGGAACATCTACAATAATATTAGCAATTTGCATCCATTCCCTCCTCTCTAGTTCATTTGGTCTTCAATCACTTGAAGAATGATTTGTGCAATTTTTGGTTTACTTTCAATTTCAGTTTGTTTAATAATTCCAGTTGAGTTGATGATGGTTACTTGATTATCATCACTCCCAAATCCAATCTTTTGATTAGCAACGTCATTTAAGACGATTAAGTCTAGGTGTTTATTTTTTAATTTTTGTTGGGCATTTTGTTGCGCATGATTGGTTTCTGCAGCAAAGCCAACGATTATTTGCTGTGGCTGTTTTTTTTGCGCCACCACTTTTAAAATATCTGTGGTTTTCTGCAAACGAAGAACTAGCTCATCCGTATCAGCACTTTTTTTGATTTTTTGGTTAGCTACAGTAGTAGGTTTAAAATCACTCACCGCAGCGGCCATTATTAAAACGTCATTTTGGGGTAATTCAGTTAAAATGGTCTCTTTTAACTCATCACTAGTTTTAACTTTGATTAGCTGCACGTTTTTAAGCTGAGGAAGTTGACAATTGGCACTAATTAAAGTGACGATGGCCCCTTGTTGAGCAGCAACTGCAGCCAAAGCATAGCCCATTTTGCCAGATGAACGGTTCGAAATATACCGAACGGGATCAATATCTTCAATGGTCCCACCAGCAGTAATTAAAAACCGTTTCCCTGTTAATGCCTTACTTTGAGAAATTGGAACAAGTTTTTTGATAATTTCTTCGGGTTCTAACATTCGCCCTTGTGCTTGATAGCCTTCAGCTAACTGACCGAAACCTGGTTTAAAAACGGTAACTCCGTGGTTTGCTAAGGTATTAATGTTATTTTGTGTCGCACAGTTATTCCACATGACATCGTTCATTGCGGGGACCACGTATTTCGGAGTATCCGTTGCTAATAAAGTAGTTAAAGCAAAATTATCAGCAATTCCATTTGCCATTTTAGCGATAAAATCAGCCGTTGCGGGTGCCACAATGGAAAAATCAGCCCACTTGGCTAGTTCGATATGGTCAATGGTTTCTCCGTGTTCAGAAAAGCTACTTTCTGAATAAACGGGATGTTTTGCTAAAGAAGCAAAGGTTAGTTTTGAGACGAACTTTTCAGCAAAAGGAGTCAACACTACTCTAACGTCTGCACCTTGTTTTTGGAAAAGACGTAACAAATAGACTGCTTTATAAGCAGCAATACTTCCCGTTACATATAAAACAATTTTTTGATTTTGCATGCTGTCCTCCCCATTATCTAATTAGCTTAATTATACAATAATAAGTTACAAGATAAATAAAAACCACTACGTTGACCGTAATGGTTTAAAGTTTATTTACTTAGTTTCTGGTTCAATTTTCAAAACTCCAGCAGAAATTTCTTCTAGAGCCATTCCAACTGATTTTACATTATGGTAGTGAGCAAGCATGGGAGTTGCACCTTGGTCTAACTCTTCTGCCCGTTTACTAGCAAGCATAATAAGGGAATAACGTGAATCCACGATTTCTAATAACTTATCAATTGATGGGTATAACATTAAATTTCATCTCCTAAACTATCAAGGTAATCCGGCATAACCCGATTAACCTTTAATCTTTCACTTTTAACGATGTCTTTAATTTGTTCAACAGCGTTTTTAATTTTATCATTTACAATCGCATAATCATAGTTTTGCATCATCCGAATTTCTTTAGAAGCTTTTTGGATTCGTTTATTAATGACTTCTAAGTCATCAGTGCCACGACCAACTAACCGGCTTCTTAATTCTTTGATATCTGGTGGGGTCAAGAAAATAAAAACTCCATCAGGACAATTAGCGCGAACTTGAAGAGCCCCGTTAACTTCAATTTCTAAGAAAACATCGTGACCCGCATTGAGTTGTTCATTTACATAATTCAATGGAGTTCCGTAATAATTATCAACGTACTTAGCATATTCAAGCATTTCACCATTTTTGATGTGTTCTTCAAATTGTTCTTTTGACACAAAATAATAATCGACACCATTTTTTTCACCATCTCTAGGACTTCTAGTAGTCATAGAAATTGAGTAGTTAAAATCTACTGCTGGATCTTCAAATAATGCTTTTCTAACTGTACCTTTTCCAACCCCTGATGGTCCAGAAAGTACAATTAGCATTCCTCTTTTTGCCATTAGGACAGCTCCTTAAATTTACTTAGTACGAACATTATCGCTTTTTTGGCGATAATAATCAAGATAATTTATATTACAATTCCATTTTTTTTGCTTTTTCTGCATCCGCTAACTTTAAAAGTTCTTCCGCATGATCAATTGCCAATTTGGTAACGGTGGTTCCGGCTAACATTCTGGCTAATTCTTCAATTCGAGCTTTGCCGTGTAATAACTCAATGCTCGTCTCAGTTCGATTATCATTATCAACGTGTTTTGCAATGTAGTATTGATGGTCAGCCATGGCTGCAACTTGTGGTAAATGTGTGATACATAATGCCTGTGACTTAAGGCTAACGTGATGAATTTTTTCTGCAATTGCTTGAGCGACACGACCAGATACACCAGTATCGACCTCATCAAAAATAATTGAGGTCACTCCTTGCATTTTAGAAAAAATCGTTTTTAACGCTAGCATAATTCGCGAAAGTTCCCCACCAGATGCAATCTTGGTAAGTGGTTGAAGCGCTTCACCGGGGTTCGTTTGAATGTAAAATTCAATGGTTTCAATTCCATTCGCTGTAAAGGTAGCTTGTGGCAGCTGTTTAAAGTTAACTTCAAACACGGTTTTATCCATATACAAGTCCGCTAACTGTTGCTGAATTTTAGTTTTAAGTATTTTTGCCCCTTGTTGACGAATTTGATGGAGTTGCTGACCAAGTTCGTTTAAATCAGAAACACAACTTTGCAGCTGAGTTTCTAAGTCGTTACCACTACTTTCTTCTGCTTGCATTTCTTGGAGTTCCATTGAAATTTTTTCATAGTACTTCAAAATTTGTTGAATTGAATCACCATATTTATGCTTTAATTCATAAATCGTACTGAGACGAGCTTCAACTTCCTCTAACCGATGCGGATCAAATTCTAAGGTATCCATTTGGTTAGAAACCTCTTTGCTAGCATCTTGTAACATATAAAAAGCACTCTTGATGTTTTCTGAAATTGGTTTAAATGCATCATCAAGATTCTCAATGTCTTCAATGGCACTCATCGCATCACCAATCATGTCAATTGGACTAATGTTTTCGTCCCCATCAATATTTGCTAAGGCTTGATTTAAACTATCGTTGATGGCTTGAAAATTATTTAATCGATTTTTTTCTGCCACTAAACTTTCTTCTTCACCAACCACTAAATCAGCATTTTCAATTTCGTTAACTTGATACTGTAGCATATCAAGTCGCTGGGCCCATTCTTTTTCATTTTGGTTCTTATGCGCTAGTTGTTTTTTTAATTTGAGATATTGCTGATACTGTAATTGATATTTACTAAGGACAACGCTTAATTTTTCGCCAATGAACTCATCGAGTAATAAAAGATGTTTATCACTTTGCATGAGTGTTTGATGTTCGTTTTGCCCATAGATATCCACTAAGGTTTCGCCAATTTTTTTAAGGGTACTAGTATTAACCAGCATCCCATTGACGCGACAAATATTCCGTCCATTTTTATATAATTCACGCTGTAAAATTACACTATCATCATCGTGATCGATCCCAAATTCGTCTAGTTTGGCTGCGGTCGTTCCCGTATGGGGGATATCAAATAAACCTTGTAAGACCGATTTGTTTTCCCCAGTTCGAATAAAGTGTTGTGACCCTCTCCCACCAGCTAATAAACCAACGGCATCAATAATAATTGATTTACCAGCACCAGTTTCACCAGTCAGAGCTGTCATCCCAGATTCGAAATTAATTGATAATTTGTCAATGATTGCAAAATCTTTAATTGAAATCTCTTTTAACAAAACGGTGCCTCCAATTAATTATTTAAATTTTTATAAGCTTGATCTTGAACTTCTTTAATTGACACATCCGGATTAATGCTGGGATTTTCGGTTGATTTTAGATGAACTAGGAACTCAACGTTTCCTTCTCCACCTTTAATTGGTGAAAAATCTAAGCCTAAAACAGAAAATCCAGCCTCAATCGCAAATCCAATCACTTTGTTAATTACCGCATAATGAACTTTTGCATCGCGCACAATCCCATGTTTACCAACATTTTCTTTTCCTGCTTCAAATTGCGGCTTAATTAAAGCCACTACTTCTCCGTTGGGTTTTAAAATATTTTTTAATGGGGGAAGAATCAGATGTAAAGAAATAAAGGAAACGTCAATGGAAGCAAAATCAGGAAGTCCGTCAGTAAAATCTGCTGGTTTACTATAACGAAAATTAGTGTTTTCCATTACTTTAACGCGGGGATCATTACGGAGTTTCCAAACTAGTTGATTGGTTCCAACGTCCAATGCATAGCTCATTTTGGCCCCATTTTGAAGCATCACATCCGTAAAACCACCGGTAGAAGATCCGATATCTAAAACCGTTTTGTCAGCAACAGAAATGTCAAAACTTTTTAAAGCTTTAGCTAATTTAAGACCGCCACGACTAACGTAAGGCATTACATTACCCTTTAGATGAAGTTTAGTATCAACTGGAATCTTAACTCCGGGCTTATCTAAACGCTCTTCATTTTTACCTAAGACATCACCGGCCATTACAGCTCTTTTTGCTTGTTCTCGACTATCAAATAGTCCTTGTTTAACCAATAAAACATCAATTCTCTCTTTTTCGATTGCCATATTATCCTTTTCCAATTTGAAAATACGATAAGAATGATTTTAATAAATCAGTTGATTGCGCATTTTCTAATTTATCTAATGCTTTTACACAATTTTTAATTGTATCTGTAAGTTTTGCTTTCGCTCCTTGCATCCCCAATAAGTTAACGTAAGTATTTTTATCAAGGTCTTCTTGGGTTTGTTCACTAGGGGCATCTAAAATGTCATCATAAATTTGAAAGGCCACTCCAAAATTATCAGCAAAATCTGATAGTTGTTGCTGTTCTGCTTGATTTAAATTGGCTAAGACGGCACCAGCCAGCAGACAATAGTGAAATAGTTCCCCCGTTTTTTGGTAGTCTAGGTTTTGTAAACCGGCTAAATCTAAAGTTTGATCTTCAGAAGAAACATCAATTACCTGTCCTTCGACCATCCCATGAGGCCCAGCTGCATTAGCTAATAATGAAACTAGCTGAATTCGTTGCTGCGCGGGAAGTGAATTATTGGCGAGCCAATCAAAGGCTAAAGTTAATAGTCCATCTCCTGCCAAAATGGCAATATCTTCGCCAAATTTTTTATGGTTAGCTGCTTTACCACGACGCAAGTCACTATCATCCATTGCTGGCAAATCATCATGAATTAAAGAATAAGTGTGTAATAATTCAACCGCACAACTAACTTTAATTAACTCATTTGTGATTTTGATACCATAAGCCTGTAAGACGGCTAAAACTAGTAATGGCCTTAATCTTTTGCCACCAGCCATTAATGAATACTGCATTGCATCTGATAAAAGACTAACGTTTGATGAATTTTGAATTTCTTCATTTAAAATTGCGTCAATTTTGGGAATATATTCCGTTTGAAATTGGTTTAAACTTTCCTGATTAAATTTCATTAGAATGGTAAATCTCCACCTTCGTTTGCTTTAGCTTGAGCTTCATACCCCTTATCACGTTTAAACGGAACTTCTTCACCATCTGAATTTACCATCTTAGTTAAAGTATTTTCCGCATTTTCTAACGTTTTTTGCATGGTTTGGCTTAAATGTACTCCCGTTTGAAATTCAGTTAGCGCTTTTTCCAATGGCACATCGCCACTTTGGAGTTCATTTACAATTTGTTCTAATTTAGCCATATTTTCTTCAAAAGAAACTTTTTGTTCTGCCATTATTTTTCACTCTCCTGGTTTATTTTAGAAACATCGGCTTCAATGCTACCGTCACTTAAATCGACCGTAATTGTTTCCCCAATTTTTACATCAGTTACTTTTTTTATAATTTGGTTTTGGGGATCTTTTACCATCCCATATCCTCGGGCCATAATTTTTAAAGGACTCAAATGGTCTAAGGCATCGACCTTGTTAGTCAATTGGTCCTTTTTAGTCTGGTAAACTGCTTTTATATTTTGTTGTAAATTAGCATTTAAGTAGTTCAATTGATTTTGGTACTTATCAACTAAGTTACGAGGAGAAGCCCCTGCTAATTCACTCCGATTAAGGGCTAGTCTGCCAGCTTTTTGCTGTAATTGTTCTTTGAAAACATTTAATAATTTATCAGATAGTAAATCAACTTGCTGACTATAAGATTCATATAGTCGGCTAGGATCTCGAAAAACATAACTTTGTTGTAAATGATTTAGTTTTTGTTGTTCCATTTTGATAAGGTTCCGCATTGAGTTTTCTAAACTATTTTGCAAATTACGGATGTTAGAAATTACGTCAGTTAGTTCTGGAGATGCAATTACTCCCGCTTGGGTTGGAGTGGAAGCTCGCTGGTCAGCTACAAAATCAGCAATTGTGTTATCCGTTTGATGTCCCACTGAAGAAATCACAGGAATATGACTATCATAAATTGCCCGTGCAACTACTTCTTCGTTAAATGGCCATAAATCTTCAATTGATCCACCACCACGTCCGATAATTAACGTATCAAAATTACCATTTTGGTTAACGTTCTTAATTTGATTAGCAATTTCTTGAGCTGCTCCTTCTCCTTGAACAGCAGCGGGATAAAGGACAACTTGGATATGCGGATCCCGTTTACGTACCGCATCGATAATGTCCCGAATTACCGCGCCACTTTGTGAGGTAACCACTGCAATTCGCTTAGGATATTGCGGAATCGGTTGTTTGTGACTTTCGTCAAATAACCCTTCAGCATAAAGTTTTTTCTTGAGCTGTTCATAAGCTAAGTAAAGATTTCCAACTCCATCGGGCTGCATTGCTTCAACGTAGATTTGATATTGTCCACTCTTAGCAAATGAAGTAACCCGTCCGGTAATTAGAACTTTCATTCCCTCTTCTGGTTCAAACTTAACTTTGGCAAAAGCACCTTTCCACATGACGGCACTAATTACAGAATGATCATCTTTGATGACAAAGTATTGGTGTCCCGGTCGCTTTCTCCAGTTTGATAATTCCCCAGTCAAATAAACTTTGCTAAGATATGGATCCTTTTCAAATTTTTGGTGAATATATTGATTTAAGGCTGTAACCGTTAAATAATCGTGATCCATTTTTTAAAGACTCCATTCACACATTTCGACAGTTTGTTGCATTAAAGTCGCGATTGTCATTGGACCAACTCCACCTGGAACTGGTGTTATATAGCCAATTTTGCTTGTTTCAGCATGATAATTGACATCTCCGACTAATCGTCCGTTTTCATCTAAGTTTTGGCCTACATCAATTACATAGGCACCAGGCTTAAAATCATCATCAGTTAGAAAATTAGCTTTTCCCACAGCTGAAATTACTACATCAGCTGCACGCGTGTAAGCTTTCAAATTTTTCGTATGACTATGTACATCAGTAACAGTAGCATTAGCATTTAACATCAAAGCTAACATTGGCTTTCCAACAATTGAACTACGACCAACAATCACTACATTTGCACCGTCTAAGTCAACGTTGTACTTTTCAAGTAAGGTCATCACCCCTTTAGGTGTACAGGCAACTGGATATTTTTTATCTAAGTTGAGGAAGAGATTACCAACGTTAGTAGGATGAAAACCATCCACATCTTTTTCTGGTAAAATCGTTTCAATTACCTTTTGTTCATCAATGTGGTCTGGAAGTGGTGCTTGAACTAAAATACCATTTACCGTTGGATTTTGGTTTAATTCTTTAATGGTATTGATTAAGGTAGCTTCACTAACATCGGTTGGAAAAGTTTTCATAATTGAATTAATTCCTAATTCAAGTGCTTTCTTTTCTTTCATGTGTACATACCGTTGGCTGGCTTGATTATTTCCTACTAGAATCACAGCTAGACCTGGAGTTGTTCCTTGTTTTGCTAATTCAAGTACTTTTTGCTTTGTAGTTTCATTTAACTGCTTTGCGACTTTTCGTCCATCAATCATTTCTACCATTATTAAATCTCCACACTTCATTTTTCTTTTAATTTTAGCATATTCCAAAATTAAACACTGTGATAAAACATAATGTCAAAAATAAAAATCCAATCATCACAGTTTTTAACAACTGCTTTGGTTGGATTTTTTATTGATTGAAAATTATTTATCAATCTTTTTCATAATTTTATCTAAAATGGCATTAATGAAGTTAATTGACTTATCATCACTAAATTTCTTTGATAATTCAAGGGCCTCATTAATTGCAACTTTTGCAGGAACATTTTCTACAAAGTCCATTTCGTAAATTGCAATTTCAAGAATGATTAAATCAGACTTATTTAAACGTTTGATTGACCACTTTTCATCTAAGAATGATTCGATTACTTTATCAATCTCTGCTTTGTGATTTGTAACTCCGTTAACTAATTCTTTATAGTAGTCAGGTGCAACTGCTTCAGGATTATCAGTTAATTCTTTAAAGAAGTCATCTAAATTAAGTTCATCATTACTTTGCATTGCAAATAACGTTTGAAATGCATATTCTCTAATTTGGTGTCTGTTAATTTTCACTTTTTTCTCCATCATTGTCGAACAAGCTATCCGTATCAACTTTTGCAACCTTTTCTGGAACTACACCTTCAACATGAACATTGACAGAACCAATCTGTAAATCGGTCATGAAAAGTAATTGTTGCTTAACTTGATCTTGAATTTGAAGTGCTACTTTAGGAACTGAAACCCCATAATCAAGGTAAACAAAGACGTCAACGTCTAATTTATCGTTATCGTTAAAGGCTAATTTAACACCGTGACTGCGTTCTTTTTTGCCAAATAGTCCTTGGACACTAGAAGAAAAAGTACCACGCATTTTGTTAACACCATCAACATCAGTTGTAGCAATACTAGTAATCACTTCAATAACATTTGGCGCAACTTTAATTTTACCTAAATCATTTTTTTTATTATCTAAAGTAATAAATTGTTCTTCTGTTGCCATTTTCATAGCCTCCAATTCAAGAATAATTATTGTTTATTTACTTTCCTTATCACGTGAAATGTAAGTTCCGTCAGTAGTGTTAACGATTAATTTATCACCTTCGTTAACGAAGAATGGAACTTGTAGTGTAACCCCAGTACTCATAGTAGCTGGTTTTGAACCACCTGAAGCAGTATCACCTTTAATCCCTGGTTCAGTAGCAGCAACCTCAAGGCTAACTGTTTTTGGTAATTCAATTCCAAGCGTTTCACCCTTGTATTGCATGATTTGAACTTCCATGTTTGGTTGTAAGTACTTCATAGCTTCTTCACAAGCTTCACGAGGAATTGTGATTTGATCATAAGTATCATTATCCATGAATACTAGACCAGTACCATCATCGTAAAGATATTGCATCTTCATTGTGTTGATTTCAGCCTTTTCCATCTTAGCACCAGAACGGAAAGTTTTTTCTTGAACGGCACCAGTTCTTAAGTTCTTAAGTTTAGTTCTAACAAATGCTCCACCCTTACCAGGTTTAACGTGTTGGAATTCAAGAATTTTCCAGATTGCGTTATCAACTTCGATAGTCAATCCGTTTTTAAATTTTGCAGTAGAAATAGCCATAATAAAGCCCCCTATATTTACTTTCAATCATATCAATTATAACTAGTCTAAATCAAGTGAAATAGCTAATTGCATAAAAAAAGACTCACGGTTAAGCGAGTCTCAAATTTTTATTTACTTATTTGCAGTTTCAGCTTCTGGGTAAACAGAAACTTGGCGTTTGTCTCTTCCTAAACGTTCGAAACGAACGACACCATCAGTAAGTGCGAATAAAGTATCATCTGAACCACGTTTAACGTTAACACCTGGATAGATGTGAGTTCCACGTTGTCTGTAAATGATTGATCCTGTTGTAACAGTTGAACCATCAGCAGCTTTAGTTCCTAAACGACGACCAGCTGAGTCACGACCGTTAGATGATGAACCACCGGTTTTATGGTGAGAGAAGAATTGTAAGTTCATTTTAAGCATGTTCGATACACCTCCATATTAAAAATTATTTAATTTTAATGTATTTGTCATATTGCTTTGCAATATCACGCATACCATTTTCAAAGCATAATAATAACGTTTGTACCTGAAGGTTATCAACATCTGCATCTTTAATAGTTACAGATAGATAACCGCCATTTTCATTATCTTGATTAATTAACGGATCAATCTCAGCAACCTGAATTAAACCGTTAACCGTTGAAATCGAAAGAGCTGAAACGGCAGCACAAACGATATCATGCCCAAATTCTCCAGAATCTGCATGACCAGATAATGTAAATCCAGTAATTAGCTGATTTTGAGAATCAAACTTTGCTTTAATCATAATAATTAAGCGTTAATTTTTTCAATCTTAACTTTAGTGTAAGGTTGACGATGACCCTTTTTAGAAGTAGAACCCTTCTTAGGTTTGTAACGGAAGATAGTAATCTTCTTTTGTTTACCTTGTTTTTCAACTGATCCTTCAACTGAAGCACCGTCTACTAATGGAGTTCCAACTTTAGCGTTGTCTCCACCAATAAATACAACTTGGTCAAAAGTTACTTTGTCACCTGCAGCTGCATCTAATTTTTCAACGAAAATTGATTCACCTTCAGAAACTTTGTATTGTTTTCCACCTGTAACGATAATTGCGTACATGTACATGCACCTCCTTAAAATAATATGCTTAGACTCGCCATAGCTGAGCGCCGTGAACGGACTTAATACTCAGAATGTGCGGTTGTAGCTGTGAGAGTTCACAAGTACAACATAGCCATTATATACTTAAACAACTAAAAAAGTCAATAAAAAAAGAAATGCATAAAGCATTTCTTTAATGATGTCGCAGGAGCGACTCGAACGCTCGACCTACGGTTTAGAAGACCGTTGCTCTATCCAACTGGGCTACTGCGACATAATGTCCTTTAACAGAACATTAACAATTATATGAACTATTTAGTCTTAAGTCAATAGTAAATTTAGATAAGATGCAAATCTTTTTTATTTTTTTGGTTAAATGCAGTTTCAAGTTCTGCATCAGTAAAGTGTAAATCAGTTTTAGCCCATTTCATCAATAGAATCCAAGCATGGCGAAAAGCAATTCCATCCTTTTGGTAAAATGCTTTTAAGAGCATGTTTTTCATCGATAAATACAGTACCATTAATTGATTTCTGCTGTCCTCATTTAATTGGGGTAAACGTTTAATTTCTTTTTCAGTTAGCTTAAGTTTATCATTCCAATTACAAATGCTAGATAATAAAAAGAAATCACGTATTACTAGCGTTAATTTGTCCAACCGAATATCTTTAGTTGAATCAGCTAACCCTGGAATTTTAGTGTAGTCTAAGCCACATACTTCAGCCAAATCACCTAAATGAATATCTAGTGACACTAGTACTGCCGTCAAATGATCTTCACCCTTCCAAATTAGGTGCTGTTTTGCATCTAATTGACGGTACAAATTTATGGTTTGATTATACATTTTTTCAATATTCAAAAAATCATCTCCATTTATTTACTAACGAATCAATCTCATCGATTTCTTCTGGATGCTCAACTAGATTAAACCACTTTGTCTTTAATTTATTTCTAAACCAAGTCAACTGACGCTTAGCGTAGTGTCTTGAATCTTGCTTAATTTGGTCGATGGTATCGGATAAACTTTGATTATCATTAAAATATAAATCAAATTCTCGATAACCGATTCCTTTTCCAGCCGGATTATTTAGGCCACCATGATTGTATAACCATTCATTCTCTTGAAGCAAGCCATTTTCCATCATATTATCAACGCGGGAGTTAATCCGTTGATACAATAACGATCGATCACAATTCAAGCCAATGATTAAAGCATCATATCGTGGTGCTTGATTTTTTTGCTTGGAAAATTTGTTTCCAGTTACTCGGTAAACTTCTAGAGCTCTAATGATTTTCCGGGCGTTGGTCTTGGGGATTTTAGTAGCTGCGGCTTGATCTACTTCATTTAATTGCCGCCACATGTGTTCACTATCGGTTAAAGCTAATTCTTTCTCTAATTCCGCTTTAATCTGAGAATTTGAACTATTTTCTCCACCTAAAGCTAAGCCATTGATTAGTGCTTGAATATAATAACCGGTACCCCCAGCGATAATCGGTAATTTACCTCGATTAGCAATTTGTTGAATAAGCGTTTCTGCATCACGGACAAAATCAACCACACTATTTTCTTCATCAATGCTTTTAGTATCAATTAAATAGTGTGGAATCCCAGCTTGCTCTTTTGGTAATGTTTTGGCGGTACCAATATCTAATTTTCGATAAATTTGGAGTGAATCACCGGAAATGATTTCCCCATTAAACTTTTTGGCTAATCTAATTGCCAAGTCGCTTTTGCCAACTGCAGTAGGTCCAACAATAATTAGTATTTTTTCCATATTCATCTCTTTTCAAATCATAGTTGATACTGGATATCTTAACGCAAATAAAGCATAATAAACAAGTAAATAATAATATGGAGGTTTGTAAATTATGCATAAATTTGGAAAAGGTTTTGCTACGGGTGTTGCTACAATGATTGGTTTAACTGCTGGAGTTTTATTCTCATTTAAAAAAGCCGTAGTTGAACCAATTGAATCACAAGAAAAGAAAGCTGAAGAAAACCGCAAGAAATCATTAAGAAAATCTGGTTCTTCACACTTAGGTTAAGATAATACTCATTAGTGATTATTTCTAATACTAAAAAAGCCCGATGGTAGTCGGTTAATCCGACTACCATCGGGCTTTCATTTACATAAATTATTTTAACCTTTTTTTACTTTTCCATCCCATTTTTGGTAACCTTCATCCAAAATTGAAATGTTTTTAAAACCCTTTTTGTTTAGTAGCTTTGCTGCCCGCATACTAAGTGTCTTAGTTTGATCATAAAGAAAAACAGGCAAATCAGGTCGAAGATCCGTATAAAAGTTTTTAAACGTTGAATAAGGAATATTTCTAGCACCCATAATATGACCATTTGAAAAAGCATTTGCTTCCCTTAAATCAATTACTTGTGCTTTTCTAATCCCTTTTCTAAATTCATCTTCTGAAAGAAATTTAGCGTATCGTTTAGTCCTGAATACATTAAAATAATGAACTGCAGACCAAACAGCAATCATAACTACAATTACCACTAAAAACACGGTAATTGAATTCAAAAAACTAGCAAAACCAGCCATCTAAATTTACCCCATTCTTTAGTAGTTTTTATCTAAATTGTAATGCCATTGAAGCGGCACCGATTACTCCAGCATCATTTCCAAGTTCAGCTAATTTAATCTTAGTTGAATCTCTAACTGATGGGAACGCATTTTGTTGGAAGTATTTAGTAGTGGGTTGTAATAAAGTATTACCGGCATTAGATACCCCACCACCGATGATAATACTTGCAGGGTTTAAGGTATTACCGATAGTTGAAAGAGCTAGTCCTAAGTAGAAACAAATTCGATCAACAACTTGGTTAGCCAAAATATCACCATTGTCAGCAAGATAAAATACTAATTTTGAAGTGATCTTTTCGTCACCATCATCAATAAGTTCTTTCAAACGTGAAGTTCCGTTGAACTTTTTAGCCATATCTTCAGCTACTCGAACAATTCCAGTGGCTGATGCATATGTTTCAAGACAACCGTTTTTACCACAAGTACATAGGTAGCCATCTGGTTGTACAGTAATATGTCCAATTTCACCAGCTCCACCATTTACCCCGTGAAGTAATTTACCGTTAGCGATAACACCACCACCAACACCAGTACCAAGGGTCGCGAATACAACATCATCTTCGGCACTACCAGCACCCTTCCAGTATTCACCTAATGAAGCGACGTTTGCATCATTATCTAAATCAAAAGGTAAGCCTAACCCAGCTTGAATATCTTCACGAATTGGTTGAGTAGTTTTCCAATTTAAGTTAAAGGCTTCTGAAACAGTTCCATTTTCTCGGTTAACTGCACCAGGAGTTCCCATTCCAATTCCGATAAAATCAGCAGTTGTTTTACCAGAATCTTCAATGTGTTTACTGATTGATTTAATAATATTAGGGACAATATGACTTCCGTTATCACTAATATCAGTTAAGATTCTCCACTTTTCTAAAACTTCACCATCTTCGTTAAGAAAAGCCATTTTAGTAGTTGTACCACCTAAATCGATACCAATTAAATTTTTTGCCATAATTATAAACCTCCAGTTTCATTTTGTTTTTTTAATTTATTTTCTTCTAACTTATGTTCATGAGTTAAAACTAATTTAGCGGAAACAAATTCTTGGTTAGAAATCACCTTAGCCTGATGTAAATGGTCAAGTTCTAAAGCCATAACTTCAATATCCCAAATCCGTTTACCCACGTAAACATAAATTCCAAAACGTTTTAAAATTTGCTGTACATCATATAAATTTTTCATACATAGTTATCATCCTAAACAATTATTTCATTTGTGTCAACGACTCAAACCAATCAAGTACAATCCTATTATAACAATAATTAAAGCGTTTGCATAAAATATTATACCTTTTTTATTTAAAGTTTTAAATCCCTTTATTCCAATAACCTGACTAATTAAAAATCCCCCAATCAAGCCACCTAAATGGCCAATTAAACTAATTGAAGGCATAAATAAATCAAAAATAAAGTTCAAAATAATAAACATTAAAAAAGTTTTTGTATTATTTTGAATAAACGAGTTATCTTTTAACTTTAAATGTAAAACGAAAAATGCCCCAAATAATCCAAAAATTGAAGCACTACTTCCAGCTGAAATTCCTGTTTCAAAGGCAAAACTCATTAAATTTCCCACAATTCCGGAAACTAAAAAAATAATCAAATAACGCCAATGGCCAAAATAATGCTCAATAATCCGACCCAAAAAATATAAAACAATTAGATTTAAAATTAGATGCTGATAGCCAATATGAATAAAAATTGGAGTTACCAAGCGCCAAAGCTGTCCCTCGTCAATTAAAGGCCCATATTCAGCACCAAAATTGATTAGGATGTGATTATTCTCAGTTCCACCAGCCAAGGTCATTACTATAAAATAACCTAGCATAATGACAATTAAAAGGTACGTAATTAGCGGTTGGGTTTTTAAATTATTTTTCATGATCAACCCTCTTCAATCAATAAATGCTGAACCGCTATGTCAGTTTCTTCAATTGGCCAATTAAAATCAACTAATTGGATCTTTCGAACTAAGCTAACCGTGATCCCAACATAATCTTGCAGGTAACAATCGTAAAAACCACCACCATAGCCGATTCTTTGATGATTTGAAGAGGAAAAAGCAACTCCTGGTACGACAATTAAATCAATCTGCTTTTTTTCAATTGGAATTTGATTTTCTGCCGGTTCTAAAATCCCAAACCGACTTCTTACTAACTGATTGACTGCTTGGAACTGATAAAATTTCATTTTACGATTTGTAAAAGTCTTAGGAATTGCAATTGTTTTATGTTCTGCTAAGCCACGCTTAATAATTGGCATAGTATCTAATTCGAAATCTGTACTCATAGTAGTCGCAACCACATCTGAATTTTTCCAAAAATCGGATACAAACAACTTTTTATATAAATCAGAAGGATTGCTAGAATCATTTTCCATCAATTTTAAAACATGTTGCCTAATTTTATTTTTCATTTTTTTATCCTAATAAAAAAGATTTTGAGCACGAGGCTCAAAACCTTTATTTTGTTTCGCGATGTAAAGTTGCTTTTCTTTCACGAGGGCAGTACTTTGTTAGTTCTAAACGATCGGGGTTGTTACGACGATTTTTAGAAGTTAAGTAATTGCGTTCGTGGCATTCAGTACATTCTAAAGTAATGTGTACACGCATGGTAAATACCTCCAAACAGATGCTTTTTTAATTTATCAATAATAACATAAACTATCATAACATTATTTTAAAATAATTTCTAGCGATTAATCAAAATAATGTTAAGTAATTATACTTGACGCTTATTTAGGAGCCTTTTCGACATCTTTCCAGTATGCATTTAAGATGTCAGTTGCTAGTTGACCATTATTTCCACCAGATTCAGCTGGCATATTTGGCATTGCTAATGCAACAACTACTTTAGGATCTTTAGCTGGAGCCATTGCAATTAAACTAAGGGTTGTGGTTTGATTACCATCGTAAAAAGTTTGTGCAGTCCCCGTTTTAGCTGCAATTTCAGGTTTTACGGTATTCATCAGTTCCCCAGTACGATAAGGACTGTGACCATGAACAACTTGATACATCCCTTGAAGAATTACGTTTCTTTGAGCCTCAGTCATCGGAATTTGGTTTAAAATCTTAGGACGAACGGTCTCCTTGATGGCACCCAATTTATTATTATCCTTATTACTTCCTCGAATATTTTGTACTAATTGAGGTTTTAGACGGTAGCCACCGTTTGCAATCGTAGCAACATACTGAGCTAACTGGATGGTGGTATAGCCATCGTAGTTACCATATGATTCATCTAGTGCTTTACCAATATTAGCAAACCCAGTTGGTCCTTCAATCCCGGCTGATTCTCCGGGTAAGTCAATTCCCGTTTTAACTCCAAGTCCAAATTGTTTAAAGTTATTTCTTAATGTATCAAAAATTGATGGATTCATATTTAAAGCAGCACCTGGTACATATTTGTATCCGGCTTCTTTCATTGCTAATTGCATCATATATGAGTTAGAAGAAACTTCCAAAGCATCTTGAGCAGTTAACTGAATATTATGACTTCCGTTAGTATTAAACCAAGAAGACTTAACTCCTCCACCATTTTTAATGGGTTGATCAGTTTGCACACTATTTTCAGGAGTAATAATTCCTTTCATCAAAGCGCCCGATTCCATCGCAGGCTTAACCACTGAACCCATCGTAATTGGACGGTTAATTACTCCCATATCATTTTGGGTAACTTTGTTGGTTTTAGGATCACGATCAACCCCGGCCATTCCAATAATTCCACCAGTGTGCGGGTTCATTACCACGGCATAAGTTCCGGTTGAATACCCACCAGCTTGATTTTTTCTAACAATTTTTTGTAGATCGTTTTGGAATTTAGAATTAATTGTTAGTTGTAAGTTATCACCACTTTGTCCAGGATACTTAACTACCTGTGACACAATCTGGTTACTACTGTTAACTTTTACTTTAGTTTGTGATTTGGATCCCTTTAAAACTGGTTCATATTGAGATTCAAGATCACTAGTCCCGACAGATTCATTTTGCGAGTATCCTTGAGCTAACAAGCTGTTTACTCGGTCTTCTGGAAGTCCTGATTTATTTGAAGAAACTGAACCAGTGACTGTTTGAACTTCCTTTCCTTGCGGATAATTTCTCACCCAATTATTTCCAACCTCAACTCCTGGTAATTCCGATTGATGTTCCCCAACTAGTGATAATTCTTTAGCAGAAACATGGTTGTATTTAATGTAAGTAGTTGAAAGGGTATAAGCTCCACTCATTGAATTAAAGATGGCAGCCGCATTTTTCATTTTATCAGTCACAGGAGTAATTTCACCGGCGACAAATTTATTAATTTCAGCTTTTTGCAGTTCATCTGGATCCATGTTAGCAGCACCACTGATTTTCTTTTCAGCGGCTTTCTGATTACTAGGGCTTGCTAAGTAATACTCTGCAATTTGCTTTTTAGTAAGTTTATTAGTTGGAACGGTAATATATTCTCCCAGTTGCGTAGCCGTTTGATAAATATCCTTTGAGGTTACACTAGGTAGTCGAGTATATGTGATTGCCCGTTGACTTTCATTTCCTACCATTAGCTTACCAGTTGAATCATAAATCATTCCCCGAGGGACATTTCCATATTTAACGTAATTATTACTTTGATTAACGGTTGATTTAAAATAATTACCTTGAATAATTTGCAAATCTGCAAGTTTCCAAATCAAAATAATAAACAATAAACCAACAACTAAGAAAATCAGATTCAAACGAAACGGAATTGTATTAGACTCATTAGCTTGTCTTGTTGAACGTGTCCGTTTTTTGAAAAATTTTCCAAAAAAGTTCCCCATAGCAGTTACCCCTTTTTATCATATGATTTTAAATTAATTTTATTAATTACACAATTGGTTTAATTATCCCATTATAGGAGAAGTTCCGCAATATGCATAAATTAAGATTAAGTAAAAAAGATGCCAGGCACTTTGCCTAACATCTTTTTTAGGATTAATTAACTTTTAAAATTTCAACATGCATTACACCATCAGGAATTTCAATATCAATTTTTTCCCCTACCTTGTGACCTAAAAGACCACGAGCAATGGGTGAATCATTGGATACCTTACCAGCAAGTGGATCAGCTTCCGCTGCACCCACAATTTGGTATTCTTCTGGCTCTTCATCTGGAAGTTCTTTAAAAGTAACCTTCTTACCAACACTAACTTCATCAGAAGCAGTTTGCATATCATCAACAATTTGAGCAAATTGAAGCATGTGTTCGACCGTATTAATGCGGCTCTCTAATAATGCTTGTTCGTTCTTTGCTGATTTGTATTCTGAATTTTCTGATAAATCACCATAACTTCTGGCAATCTTGATTTGTTCAATTACATGTGGACGTTGGTTAGTTTTTAAATCTTCAAGTTCTTCTTCAAGCTTAATTTGACCATCTTTGGTCATTGGATATACATCTTCAGCCATTTAAACACCTCATTAATTTATTCACTTTAAAATTTAACATTAAATGCAAACTTTTTCAAACAAAATTATTAATAATCTATCAAAGAGTTTGGATTATCATTGCCGAAAATGGCTTGGACTTTGGTAACTAGTAAATCAATTGCTACAACATTTTTACCACCACGGGGAATAATAATATCGGCATAGCGTTTACTTGGTTCCACAAATTGATGATACATGGGACGAACCGTTGCCAAATATTGTTGAATGACGGAGTCTAAGGAACGGCCACGATCAGCAATATCACGCTCAATTCTTCTAATTAAGCGGATGTCATCATCCGTATCCACAAAAACTTTAATATCCATTAAGTCACGAAGTCGTTTATCATTTAAAGTTAAAATCCCCTCAAGAATAATAACATCAGTTGGTTCTTGAAGTTGGGTCTCTTTACTTCTGGTAAATTGAGTATAATCATAAACCGGCTTTTTAATCGCTTTATAGTTTAACAAATCGGTTAATTGTTCAACTAATAAGTCATCATCAAAAGCATCTGGATGATCATAATTAACTTTTTTGCGTTCTTCCATTGGCATATCAGATTGGTCATTGTAATAAGAATCTTGTTGAATAATGCTAATGGAATGCCCTAGTAATCGTTGTAAGATCGACTTACTAACCGTGGTCTTTCCACTACTAGAACCACCTGTCACTCCAATAATGATGGGTCGTTTTTTAGTTGCCATTTTTTAGTTCCCTTTCTAAATTGAAATTATCTAATTTCAACATCAAGTTCATCTTGAAGGTATTTAGTGATTTTAGCAATTGCTTTGTTCACAACTTCATCTTGAAGGGTTTCTCTCGGATTTTCAAAGGTTAATGAATATGCCAATGATTTCTTTCCTGCTGGAACATGTTCACCAGCATAAACATCAAAGAGCGTCACCTTCTTCAAGAATGCTCCTCCACGACGTTTGATAATGTCATAAACTTGTTCGTTAGTCACATCATCGTTAACTAGCATTGCAATATCACGGTTTACACTTGGATATGGACTTACTTGTTGATATTGTTGTTCCCGTTTTTTAGCGGTTACTAGTTTATCTAGATCAAGCTCAAAAACAAAGGTTGGTTTGATTTTAAATGCTTTGGCAGTCGATGGATGTACTTGGCCGACAAAACCGATTACATCATCACCAAGTTTGATTAAAGCTGTCTGACCTGGATGCATTTCTGGAATTAAGTCGGTTGCTTCATATGAAATTTTCTCAGCTAAGGATAAAGTTTCAAGATACTTAGCAACAATCCCTTTCATGGCAAAGAAATCAACTTTAGGAGCTTTTTGGTTCCAAGTTGATTGAATCAAAGAACCAGAAACTGCTCCAGCAATGTGTTCAACTTCCGTTGGACGAACTTGGTCAGCTTCACGGAAAAAGACCCGGCCTTGTTCAAAGAATGGAACATCTTCGACCCCACGAGCTTGATTATAGGCAATATCATCTAATAGACCAGAAAGTAAGTTCATCCGTAGTACCGCATGATCGTTAGTCATTGGCCATTGCAAGTTGGTTTCATTACTATCGTGCAATAAGAACATCTTGGCTTTTGCTTCAGTAGTTAATGAGTAAGAAATGGCATGGGTAAGTCCTTCACCTAATAAGACTTTCCGTGAATTTTTAATTAATTGTTGCTTAGGTGTAAAGCTACCTTCAGTAGTAACTGTCACTGGTAAAGTAACGGGAAGATTATCGTAACCATAAATTCGGGCTACTTCTTCAATTAAATCAGCATCAATTTTAATATCCCAACATCTAGTAGGAACGGTCACAAGCATTTCATGATCTTTATTTTCCACTTTAAAACCTAGTCGATTAAAGATATCGATAATTTCTTTTTCGCTTAAAGCGGTTCCTAAAACATGGTTAATTCGATCAGCTGAAATTGAAATGGTAACTGGCTTAACCTTTTGATCACTACCAGCAGCTACTCCTTGGCTAGCTTTTCCATTAGCAAGTTCTTGAATTAATCCAGCGACATAATTTAAGGCGTTTTCAACGTTACCTTTATCAACCCCACGTTCAAAACGTTGTGAGGCATCCGTATGAAGTAATTCTTTTTGAGCCATCTTTCTGGTGGCAACTGGGGCAAACACCCCGGCTTCAATTACAATATCCGTGGTAGCGTTAGTAACGCGACTATCATGTCCACCCATTAATCCAGCTAAAGCAACGGGCTTCTTTGAATCGGCAATTACGACGTCAACTGGCGACAATTCACGTTCTTCTTCGTCTAAAGTAGTAAGTTTTTCACATGGTTGAGCTCGACGAACGCTTAATTCACCATCCGTAATCTTACTTAAATCATAGGCGTGTAATGGTTGACCTAATTTCATCATTACTAAATTAGTTGCATCGACAACGTTATTAATTGGTTTAATGCCTAGATTCCATAATTTAATTTGTAACCAAAGTGGACTAGGTTTAACTTCCACATTTTTTACTACTTTTAACTTATAAATTGGAGCAAGCTCTTCATCAGCGTGAGCGTTAACCTCAGCTTTTGATTCTGTATCCCCTAATTCTTTAGCTGGTGTTTCATCAAAGTTAACTTTTTGATCAAAAACAGCTGCCAAATCATAAACAGCTCCTCGAAGACTCAACATGTCTCCACGGTTGGGAGTCACGTCTAAATCAATTAAAGGATCGTTCATTCCAAGGTAGTCAAACACGGAATCGCCTAATTTAGCATCAGCTGGTAAGAAATAAATTCCATCTTTCCATTCATCAGGGACAATATCCTTTGGAAAGCCAATTTCATCTAAGCCACAAAGCATCCCGTTAGATTGCACGCCCCGCATCTTGGCTTTTTTGATCTTGATATTGCCACCAACTCGAGCTCCGGGTAAGGCAACAATTACATTTTTCCCTACTTCAACATTGGGAGCACCACAAACAATTTGTAATGGTTCAGCTTCACCGACATCAATTTGACAAATGTTTAAATGTCCAGCATCCGGATGTTTTTCAAAGGAAAGGATCTTTCCAACTACAATTTTTTTGAGTCCATCGCTTCTTTTAGAAACTGAATCTACTTCAACGGAAGTTCTTTCAATTTTTTCACCCAGATCTTCTGGAGAAAGATTAATGTCTAAATAATCTTTAAGCCAATCATATGATAATAACATTTCAATTCCTCCTAATTAGTCAAATTGTGATAAAAATCTTAAGTCGTCAAGATAGAAATCACGAATATCATTTACCCCGTATTTCAACATTGCAAAACGATCGGGACCAACTCCAAAGGCAAATCCACCATATTCTTTAGGATCAACGCCAGCCATTTTAAGTACGTTAGGATGAACCATCCCAGCACCTAATACTTCAATCCAGCCAGAACCTTTACAAACGTCACAACCTTTACCGCCACAGTTCATGCAGGTAATATCAGCTTCAACGGATGGCTCAGTAAATGGAAAGTAACTAGGACGAAGCCGAACTTTAAACTTATCGCCAAACAACTTATGGGTCATCACTTCTAACGTACCCTTTAAATCAGCCATCGTAATGTGTTTATCAATCACAATTCCTTCTACTTGATGGAATTGATGTGAGTGAGTGGGGTCATCAGTGTCACGTCTGAAAACGACCCCTGGTGAAATCATCTTTAAAGGACCTTTACTAAAGTCATGTTTTTCTAAAGTTCGAGCTTGCATTGGTGAAGTATGCGTTCTCATTAAAATTTCTTTAGTAATGTAGAAAGTATCTTGCATATCACGGGCTGGATGATCTTTAGGCAAGTTCATCATTTCGAAATTGTAATGGTCTTCTTCAACTTCAGGGCCACTCAAAACTTGATAACCCATTCCAATGAAAATATCTTCAATTTCATCAATAATTTGTTGAATAACATGTGGATGACCTAAAGCAACATGATTACCGGGTAAGGTAACATCAACTTTTTCTTCAGCCAATTTAGCGTTTAATTTGGCATTTTCTAATTCTGTTTGTTTTGTAGCAATGGCCGTTGTTAAATCATCACGAATGGTATTCGCAAAACTACCAACTACTGGACGTTCTTCTACTGGAAGTTTTGAAATTCCTCGTAATGCTTGGGTAATTGGACCTTTCTTACCCAATAGTTGAACACGAATGTCGTTCAAAGTTTTTACATCAGTTGCTGCTTTGATTTCGTTCAACCCATTTTGTTTAATTGTTTCTAAATCTTCTCGCAAACCCACAACAAAATCCCCCTTTTTTCAAATAAAAAAAGCCTCTCCCATAATCAAGGGACGAAGCTTCGCGTTACCACCCAAATTCATACAATAGTTGTATGCACTCTTAGATGGATAACGAACATCAATCGGACATTTTTTAATTAACGTATGTCTACTTCTTCAAAAGCGAATTCAGTTACTGTGATTTTTCTCAGCGTTCAAAATCTCTCTGTCAAAAACGTAACCTACTACTTCTTTTTTCACAGTAGTTAATGAAATTATAAATCAATTCGGAATATTGGTCAATCTTCCTTATTTCCGTCACACCACTTATCAGCCCAAACGTGGACAGAATTCATAATTGGTTGTAAATCTTTACCTTTTTCCGTTAATTCATACTTGATTAACGATGATTCATCAGAGGTTTTGCGTACCACAATATCACATTCACGTAGTTCTTTTAAGCGGGCCGTTAAAATTCGATCACTACAGCCATCAATCTTGTTAGCAATTTCTCCAAACCGAAGTGAGTTACCAATCAACAATGATTCGATGATGACCCCATTCCATTTTTTACCGAGAATTGAAAAGGCTTCTTCAAACTTAGAACAGAGACAATCACCATTATCCTTATTTAATTTTTTATTTGCCATCACAATCACTACCTATTCTTTTTTATTACTGTTTTTATTGTTTAATAAATTTTTGAAGCGGTTTTCCACCGGTGACATAAATTCATTAACGGCTGCATAATCATCAACTAACGAAACGATGACACTTTCCATATATTTGGGGCGGGCTAACGTTAGCCCCCACATGTGTTTCAAAATGATATCTTCTTCTTTTGGAGTTAACTCAGTAATATTTTTGGCATTACGTAAGGCAACCCTCGGATGCATATAAGCATGCGTTCCAATGTCAAATTTGGTAGTTCTCCAATCATAGTAAAACAAATCATGCAGTAATCCACCCCGAGCAGCAGCACGATAATCTAAATGCATTCGTTTAGCAATCACGTAACTGACATAAGAAACATAGATGCAGTGCTTCAGTCTCGTTGAATGATGGTGTTGCGTGTAATCTGCTAACTGCTTAACTTCATCAGAAGCAAGCAAGTCAGAAATACAATTCATAAATTCTGGGTCATCTTTCCACTCATTTGCTTTCATAATTGGTCTCCGAACTATTTAATGATGCGAAACATAATCACTGCAGCAGCAATGGCAACATTCAGCGATTCTGCTTTTCCTTTAATGGGGATGTACAAATTATTAGTGGTTTCCTTTAGCAGTTCTTTATTCATTCCATTACCCTCATTACCCATAATTAAAGCAAAGTCAGATAATGGCGCAATTTCTTTATAATCAATTGCTTCGGGATTTAGTTCCGTTCCATAAATTGGGGTTTTTTGTGCTTTTAACTTAGCAATGACTGCTGGAAGAGCTGCTTTAATTACAGCAACATGATATTGACTACCTTGCATTGATCTTTGTACTTTACTATTATACTGACTAGCCGTTCCATCGCCAAATATAACGCCCGCAAAACCTGCTGCATCAGCCGTTCTCACCATCGTTCCAATGTTACCCGGGTCCTGAACGTCATCAAGTAATAACCAAGCCCCTTTAAGGTCAACATCCGCTAATTCGGTATGCTTAATTTTACATAAAGCAAAAATCCCCTGGGTAGTTGAAGTCGTTGCAATTTCTTTAGCAACTTCATCAGAAATCATAATTACATTTAATCCAGCTAAAGCTGATCCGTGCTCTAAATACTGATCATCAGTAACAAAAATATTAACAATTTCATTTTGGGGCAAATTATTAATTGCTTCTTGAACTAAATGCCAACTTTCAATTAAATACTGACCTGACTTTTTGCGTCCTTTGGCGGTTTCTAACTTCTTTAAATCTTTTATTTTTTTATTTTGTTTTGATGCAATTCGTTCCATTTGGTTTCTTCCTCAAATTATTTTATTCTGATTATAATACTACCATACCATTAGAAAGGATATCTGCCCATGAAGACTTATTTAATCTTAATTAGTGGCCAAGTTCAAGGCGTAGGCTTTCGCTATACCACTTGTAATCTTGCCAATCATTTACAAGTAACGGGAACCGTTGAAAATCTATCCAATGGCCAGGTTAAAATTATTGTTCAAGGACCCATTAGTGATTTAAAAAAATTTAGCAAACAACTCCAGCAGTTTCCTAATCCAAATGCTAAAATTACCAAGATTCAGAGGACTTTAATCAATTCAGACCAAGTTTTTTCTAATTTTAAAGTTAAATTTTAACGCATTCAATTGCAGTAGCCCTGTCATTAGTTTAGTATTATAACTATGATTTGATAGATAGGAGTTTCTTAAATGAAAAACAGAAAAAAATTAAGTTTGATGGGAATGGCTGGATTAGCAGCCTTAACCCTGTCAGGATGTGTGCAAGAAGATTCACACGGTCATCCTTACGGAATCGTATATGACTATTTAGCAGTTCCTGGACAACATGTTATGGACTGGCTAGCCAAGTATGTCGGTGGTTACGGATGGTCTTTGATCGCAATTACAGTGATTGTGAGATGTTTATTACTACCAGTGATGATTAGTCAATTGAAAAAATCAACCATCATGCAAGAAAAAATGGCTCTGGTTAAACCTCAAATGACTAAAATTCAATCATTATTGAAAAATGCCAAAACTCAAGAAGAGCAAATGGCTTTAAATCAACAGATGATGAAGCTTTATAAGGACAATAACATTAGTATGACTGGTGGGATTGGTTGTCTCCCACTGTTAATTCAAATGCCAATTTTTGCCGCTTTGTATGCAGCAATTCGTTATTCACCAGAATTATCCCATACCGTCTTTATGGGAATTCAACTAGGCCAAAAGAGCATTTTGTTAGCGATTCTTTCATTAATTGTTTACGCTATTCAAGGCTATCTTTCTATTTTAGGAATGCCTAAAGCTCAACGTAAACAAATGGGTGCCATGATGATTATTAGCCCTGTCATGATTTTCTTTGTTTCCCTATCTTCACCTGCTGGATTAGGAATTTACTTCTTTATTGGTGGATTGTTTGCTATCATCCAACAGCTAATTGTTAATGCAATTCGTCCCCGGATTATCAAACAAATTCAAGCAGAAGCTAAGAAAAACCCACCTAAAATAATTGTGCCAGATTCAGTTGAAGAGACTGAAACTAAGATTGAAGCTGAAGAAAAACAAGTTGATCAGCCTCAAACAAATAAACAGCGTAATGCTAATAAACAACGACATGATCATGATGATAATTAATAAATCAATCTAAATAATTAAGACCTTCAAAGTTAACCATTTAATTTTGAAGGTCTTTTTTTGGATAATTTTTATGTAAATAAAAACACCTTAACCGAAGTTAAAGTGTCAATAAATTAATTTTTGTTGTCGCCCATTCCAATAAGTTCTAAAAGAATTTGGAAAATATTGAGGATATCAAGATAAATACTTAAGGCACCCATTGTACTGTATTTTTGAAGTTGTTCTTCATTATCAACTGAACTTGCAAACCGTTTTACGCTTTGCGTATCAAAAATGATAAAGACAGAGAAAATCAATAACATTACTACATCCATTACGATGTATAAAAAGGCAATGTGCAAAAGCATTGAAACTAAACTTAATACAATGGCAGCTAACAGACCCCAAGTTAAGTAAGCTCCGAAGCCAATGAAGTCACGTTTGGTAGTATTAGCATAAAAAGTTAAGCCACCAAACATTACTGCAGTTCCTAACATTGCTAATCCAACCGTACCTACATTGTAATAAATAAGGACTGGACTTAGAGAAACTCCAAATAAAATGGTCATTAAGTAGTAAATTGTATTAGTAGTTGATGCACTGGTATTTTCATCGTTAACTGAACGACTCAAAGCAAACATTAACCCTAAGGCAACTACTAAAATTAATAATGAAGTCCCGATTCCCATTGACATAACCCATTTGGTCATGAAAACGGCCATCAAAGTCATAATTACTCCTGTAATCGCTAAACCGGTACAAACTTTTTGATAAGTTTTTGCAACTAATCGGTTTGCCATTTCAGCAGTATTTCCATAAATTTCACCATTCATAAAAATATCTTCCTTTCAAATTTATAATAGTCAACCTAAATTGTAACATGATTAAAATCTAAAACCTAGAAGCTAACCTTTAAACTTGAAAAATTAAGCAAATATTTACTTAATTTCCCTTTTTTGAATTTCACCATTTTGCGTTTCAACGGTGATTGAATTATCAGTCATTTCTTTAACCAAATCTCCTTGGCATAGTGCTGATTGATAAAGCGAAATAACTGGAGTTGGAACATTTATAAAGGGACTATCTTGAAAGAATTTTTTATATTTCATTCCTAATTCTAAGCCCAATTGTTCCCCAGCTTTAATTTTAAACAAACGGCCAGCAATTGTTTCATTAGGATTCTTAAGCATTGCTTCAATCCACGTAATGGTACTCTGGTACTCAGGGTTATCAATTTCATTTGCGATAACTTTTAAGCGCTTGAATAACTGATTAGCCTTAAAAGCGTATTCCTCATTTAAGGCTTGATTGGGCTCACTTAGCGCAACTACATTATTATAGTTACGATTTTCTTGTAGCTCTAGTTTAGACCAATGATTTTGGTTAACTAAGACATCAATGATTAAAAGATGAATAAAATATAGAGTTCTCCTATCTAGCCCTTCTGCTGAAAAAGGATCATTATCTAACATTCTAAACTCTAAATAATCAATTTGTGTTTCTGCATGTCCCTTTAAAGTTTTTAACCGAACTGGTCCATAAAATTCGCTTTTAGCAAATAACGTTCCATTCTGAATGTATTCATTAAGACTAGTTTCGAAATCGGCAAAATTATCATATGAGACATCAATATCTTGTTGATTAGCAAAGCCATATTTACTTGATCTCCACGACTTTACAAACGGATGTTTGTGCTTAATCTCAGTTGGAATATTATCATTTTCGTTAAAATCTTGAATTGATGAACCAAACAAATATGTAATTAACCACCGATAACCAGTTAATTGTCTTGCAATCATAAACAATAATTCATTTTTAGCGGTTTGATAGTCACTAATTTGCTTTTCTTGTTGATAATTGAGAATGATTTCTTCATTTGGGGAGTAACTTACATGAATTCCACACATGATATGCTGAAACAATCCGTATTTTTGAATTAAGGTTTTTCGATAATCAACATACCAGTATCTTTCAAAATGATTTTCTAAAAAGTCTACGTCAGCTTGATTCATTTTAGGCGGCATTGAAAATGGCCAAATGATTTCTTGTTTTGTTAATTTTAATTGTAAAATTTTTTGTAGATTATGTAGTTGTTGGTGACTCTTTTTTACCGTATCCTGAGGAGCTGTAACTAGTTCTTCCATACTTTCAGAAAAATCCGTTTGAAAATAAGGTTGGG